>JAKSQF010000001.1 GCA_024404235.1 Clostridia bacterium
AGATCAATGGCCGTGGAAATAGCACTGGAGGTAGAAAGCTGCAAACGCAGATGGTTCCAGCCGGCATGGAGGTTCAGTCTTGCCGGATTCCAGTTGATTTCGTTCAAATCCGACTGACCGGAGCTGGTCAATTCGATCTGACCTTCGGTGCAGAAGCCGTCAACACTATTGCTGTCCTCAGTATTTTCAACGTAGATGCTCATCAAAAGATAGAGATCTTCCTTCGGGAAACGGGAAGCATTGATGCTGAAGCTGTTATTGCTGTAAGAGAAGGTGCCGGTGCCCGTCCAATCCTTTTCGCCCGGAATATTCCAAGAAGTTTCCGGTTCGGGTTCTACATAAACGGCTTTGACATTATCGACCTTATAAGTCGTTCTTTCCGGCACAGAAGTGTTGGCGGAATTGACCGTAACGTACATAGCGACCGAGGTGATAGTGGCCAAATTAACGTTGGTTGCCTTGGTCAAATCAGCCGAAAGCCGGTACCAGTTATGTCCCAGTGCCGAAACTTCCATATTGGCGTAACCGATAGTAGCCGTATTGGTGCCGTCGCTGATTTCCAGCTTGATTTCAGAAGCGTAGGCCGATTCGATTGCATTCCAGATATCGGTCATTCCGCTGTTCTCCATATTAAAGAGATCCCACTGAATACGATTATAGCCCGACAGATTGAGGGCGGTTTCCGGAGTATAGGTCAAGCGGCGCAGTGCACCGTAACCGGCCGTCATCAAGATAGCCTTGCCGGTGTAACCCGCATTACTGACGTTAATGCCGCCGTTACCGGAATAGACCCAACCGTCTGCGCTTTCGCATTCGGAAATGATGGTGTCTTCCGTGGGTACGGCAGGATGATCGGGCGTTGTGCCCACATAGGTTGCTTTCAGGTTATCTACCTTATAGGTAACGCCCGACGGCAAAGAAGTATTGGCGGAATTAACAGTAACGTACATAGCGACCGAGGTGACAGCCGAAAGGTTGACGCCGGCAGCCTTGGTCAAATCAGCCGAAAGCTCATACCAGTTATGTCCCAATGCCGTGGTTTCCATATCGGAAAAACCGATGGTGGCCGTATGGGTGCCATCGCTGACTTCCAACTTGATTTGCGAAGAGTAAGCCGCAATAAGGTCTTCCCAAATATCGGTCATATCGCCGTTTTTCATATTGAAAAGATCCCAGGTAATACGATTATAAGCCGACAAATCGACGGCCGTTTCCGGCGTATAGGTCAGGCGGCGCAATGCACCGTAGCCGGTGTTCATCAAAATGGCTTTTCCGGTGTAACCGGCGTTGCTGACGTTGATGCCGCCGTTACCGGCATAGTTCCAACCGTCTGCACTTTCACAGTCGGAAAGAACAAAATCCTCGACCGGCGTTTCGGGATCGGCAGGATCTTCCGGATCTTCGGGTTCTTCCGGCGGGGTGACGACCGTTTTGGTGGCTTTAATGTTATCCAAACGAATGAAGCCGTTGTCCACCGTGGTGTTGACGGCGCCATCAACCGTAGAGAAGTAGAAAGCGGTCAGCTGAGTAGCATCAAATGTGCCGCCGATTTCGGAGGTATAATCATCAACCGTGGCGGTAAAGTGTACCCAGTTGGAATTGGTGGTGCTGACAACCGAATTCAGTTTGGAAAAACGGTATACACGATAAGCACCGTTGGCAGAAACCAACTTTAAATAGAGGTTATTACCGTTATCGACATAGTTGGCAACGATCTGTTCCCACATGGTGCCTTCGGCGCCGTTTTTGGTTCTGCTGTAGAACATTGCATCCCATTCCACTGCAGTATAATCGGAAATATCCAATGCAGCGGGCAGATTGTAGGTCAATGCGCGGTAGGCACCGTAATTGATATCACGGTGAATGGCACTGTTGGTGCCGTAACCGTTTACATTGACGGTAACACCGTTACCGCTGGTATTGACCCAGCCTTCGGTGGTGTCACAATCGGTGATGACCAGTTCCGTGGTTTCAGCCGAAGCAGTAACGGCAAAAAGCGTAAACAGCAATGCCGCCACCAAAAGGACTGATAAAATACGTTTGATCATAGCGTTCTCTCCTTTGGGGTTTTCAGGATTTCTTTTAAGAAGCGAATGGAATGTGCGATCCATTCGGCATTACACGCCGCAAGAGGATCGACCTTGCGGTTCGTTTCATCATCTACCGTAGACATTCCGTGAATGCCGCACGGGTAAATATGCATCTCATACGGCACGTTATGTCGTGCCAACGCCTCGGCGTAGACCAAAGAATTTGCAACCGGGACGTTTTCATCGGCCGCTGTAGACCAAATAAAGGTGGGCGGCGTATTGGCAGTAACCAACTTTTCGGTTGAAAAATCGGCCGCCGTTTCATCGGTCGGAAATTGACCCAACAGATATTTAAAACTGTTTCGGTGTGCGATTGCGGGATCTGTTGAAACGACCGGATAGCACAGTACACAAGCCTGCGGCAAAAACGCTTGCGACACCACGGTGGTGACGGCCGGCGTATGACAGGCATTTACGTAGTGTGACACCTATTGTCCCCCGGCCGAAAAGCCCATAATGGCAATTTTCAGCGAATCACACTGTAATCGAGAAGCGTTTTCCAAAATCCAGCGAAGGGCAACCGCAACCTCCCGCAGTTGTGCGGGATAGCGATTCGGCTCGACCGAGTATTCCAGCACGAACACCGAAAAACCGGCCGCAAGATAGTGAAAGGCTACCGGTTCTTCTTCATATTTACTGCAGAAAAGATAAGCACCGCCGGGACAAATCAAAATTGCGGGACGCAGTTGATTTTCCTTTGAAGCGGGAGCTACCGTTGAGCTGTAAATATGCAGAAGCGGATCGCGCCCGTTTTCGCCGAGCATCGGCTCAAACGTTTTTAAATGAATAACCTGATGTTCCATTTTTGCTCCTAAAGCCCGGATAATGAAGCATTATCCGGGCTTTTGTTTTTACGGTTTGACCGTTTCGCTCCAACCGAGGTTGGACAGGAACGGCACAACGTCAATTTCGCCGGTCAGAATGTAATGCTGTAAAGCAACCACATCGGCAGCGTTAATGGCGTTGTCTTCATCCATATCCATTGCGGCAACCGCCATTGTAACGGCCTCGCCGCCGTTATAACGCTTTAAGCGAATTAAGTCGCGAACATCGACCGTACCGTCACCGTTGGCGTCACCTGCGATCGCCGGATCGCTGACAAGAGCCGACAGATCGTCCACGCGCAGGTTGGAGTTTGCAAGTTCTGTGTTGCCCGTGCCGGAAACGAAGAAGGTGACCGAAACGATTTTGGAAAGATCCAAGGTATTTGCACGGTTCAGTTCCAAAGAAACCGCATACCAGCCGGCAGTTTCCGTCGGAACGACCGACATTGCCGAAAGCGGATAAGCGTATTTTTCGCCATTGGCATCAGCCAAGGTAACCGTAAAGGCATCGCCGTAGGAAACAAGGTTTGCAAAGGTATCATCGGCAGCGCCGGCCTTTAAGGCACGAATCTTGAAGCCGAAATAGTTATAACGGCTGAGGTTTACAGCCGAATCAAAGGTATAAGCAAGCGGCCAAGCAATGCGGGAGTTCGGTGCATAAGCCTGAACCGCACCGCCCTTATAACCGTTGGCGTTATAACTTAAGTTGCCGCTGCTTGCGTTACCGTTCAACGTCCAACCGGCAGTATTGCCGCCGTTATTATCGACGAGGACGGTATCGGAAATGCGGGCATATTCAATGCCGTTCGGTACGACTTCCAAATCGGTAGCGACCATATTATCCAGCTTATAAATGGTGTTGTCAACGGTGCTGTCTACCCCGGCCGTGCTGACGTAGATGGAAATACCGGTAACAGCCGAAAGATCACATTTGGCATCGGCCAAGGATACCGCCATATGCCACCACACAGCGTTGGTTTCGGTGATCTGCCAATCGGTCAGAGCGAATTTGTCGGTCGTGGTGCCGTCGGTGACTTCGAAACCGATCAAATCGGTATAAGCATCGGCAATAATGGCGAACTGATCGGTAATGACCCCTGTTTTCAAAGCGGCCATATCCCACTCAATAGCCGAATAATCGCTGAGGTTCAAAGCGGCAGACGGCGTATAGGTCAGTTTACGCAACGCACCGTAACCGGTGTTCATCAAAATGGCGTTTCCGGTAAAACCTGAACTGCTGACGTTGACACCGCCGTTCCCGGCATAGGTCCAATTGGTTTCACCTTCGCAATCGGAAATTACAACCGGTTCTTTTGCGGGAGCGGTAAACCCGGTAGCGACAATGTTATCCAAACGGATGAAGCCATTATCCACCGTGGTATTAATTGCGCCGTCGACCGTAGAGAAGTAGAAAGCGGTCAGCTGAGTAGCATCAAAGGCGCCGCCGATTTCGGAGTTATAATCATCAATCGTGGCAGTAAAGTGTACCCAGTTGGAATTGGTGGTGCTGACAACCGGATTCAACTTTGAATAACGGTATACACGGTAAGCACCGTTAGCGGAAGTCAGTTTTAAGTAGAGGTTATTGCCGTTTTCGACATAGTTGGCAACGATCTGCTCCCACATAGAGCCGGCAGCACCGTTTTTGGTTTGGCTGTAGAACATCGCATCCCATTCGATGGCGGTGTAGTTGGAAATATCCATAGCCTCGGGCAGGTTGTAGGTCAATGCACGGTAGGCACCGTAATTGACCTGACGGTGAATGGCGCTGGTGGTGCCGTAACCGTTTGTGTTGACAGTAACTGCATTACCGCCGGTATTGACCCAGCCGGCGGTGGTATCACAATCGGTGATGACCAGCGGATCGGCATTTTCAGCAAAAGCAACTACACCCGTAAGGCAGGTAACCAAAACCATACAACCGGCTAAAAGCACGGAAACAGCCTTTGAGAAAGAAAATCTGTTTTTCATAGAAGGATCTCCCTTTTTACCGTCGGTCGGAATCCGATTACGGGTTCCGACCGAGTCGGCATATTATTGAAACAGAGATATTGATTTTTGAAAAATTATTTTACTGCCTTGACAGCACCGCTGACGGTATTGCCGTCAACCGTAACAAGACCCTGTGCGATAACAGAGGTTGCAGACTGGATATTACCGATTTCAAGAATGGCAACATAGGTGCAGCCCAAAGATTCGGCAGTAACAAGCGTTCCGTTGTTATAGAAGGAGTCATATACGCAGTCAACGTCGATCGTTTCGGCAACGCCGTCAACGACGACCTTGAAGCTGACCTGCTCGTAAGCTTCGATTTCTTCCGCAGAAGCGGTCAGTTTCATGATCAGGCGGGTTTCGCCATTACGGGTCTGCTTACCGATGACCAAATCGCCAATCGGGTTTTCAACCAAAGCAGTCAGATCGTCAATACGAACGTTGGCATTGACCAGTGCGGTATTATTGCTGCCGCCGGTCAGCCAAGTGATGGATTTAACGTTTGCAAGATCAATGGAAGAAGCCTTTGCAAGATCCAAAACAAAGGTATTCCAACCGGCAGTAGCCGTCGGAACAATGGACATTGCAGAAAGCGGATAGGTTGCCTTGGCACCGTTTACATCAGCAATCGTAACGGTGAAGTTGCTGCCGTAACGAAGCATTTGATCCAAAACATCGTCGGCAGAACCGGCCTTCAATGCACGCATCTTAAAGGTAAAGTAACCGTGGCGGCTGAGGTTGGCCGGAGTATCAAAGGTGTAAGCAAGCGGCCAGGCAATGCGAGCATACGGGGCATAAGCCTGAACAGCACCGCCGGTATAACCGTTAGCGGTATAGCTTAAGTTGCCGCTGGCGGGATT
The DNA here is from genome assembly GCA_024404235.1 of Clostridia bacterium. GTDB lineage: Bacteria > Bacillota > Clostridia > Oscillospirales > Acutalibacteraceae > UBA737. The sequence goes on from JAKSQF010000001.1 coordinate 5,767, forward strand.
GCCGTTCAAAGACCAACCGTCTTTGGTGGAGCAATCGTTTAAAACCTTATCGGTAAGCTTTGCGTAGTTATAGCCGTTCGGCACAACTTCCAAATCGGAAGCAACGAAATTATCCATTTTGTAAGTGGTGTTGGCAACGGTGTTGTCTACACCGGCTGTGCTGACATAAACGGCAATGCCGGTAACAGCCGAAAGATCACACTTGGCATCAGTAAGAGATACGGCCATGTGCCACCAAACGGAGTTGGTTTTGGTGATTTGCCAATCGGTCAAAACAAATTTGTCGGTCGTGGTGCCGTCGGTAACGTCAAAACCGATCAAATCTGTATAAGCTTCGGCAACCACGGCAAACTGATCTTTTAAATCGTCTGCCTTAAGGGCAGCCATATCCCATTCGATCGCAGAGAAGGTGCTTAAATCCAAAGCGGCGGCGGGCGTATAGGTCAACTTGCGCAGTGCACCGTAGCCGGTGTTCAACAAAATTGCTTTGCCGGTAAAGCCGGCGTTGCTGACGTTGACACCGCCGTTGCCCGAATAAACCCAACCGGTTGCACTTTCACATTCGGAAATAGTCGGGTCAGCTTCGGAAACATCGGAATAGCCGGTAGCAAAGATGTTATCCAAACGGATGAAGCCGTTATCGATTGTGGTGTTGACCGTATTGTCGGTAGTGGAGAAATAGAAGCCGGTCAGCTTAGTAGCGTCAAAAGAACCGTTTTCCGAAGAGAAATCATCAACGTTGGCAACAAAGTGTACCCAGTTGGAATTGGTGGTGCTGACAACCGGATTCAGTTTGGCATAACGGTATACGCGGTAAGCACCGTTTTCGGAAATAAGCTTTAAGTAGAGGTTATTGCCGTTGTTGACATAGTTGGCAACGATCTGTTCCCACATGGTGCCTTCGGCGCCGTTCTTGGTTTGAGTGTAGAACATAGCGTCCCATTCAACTGCGGTGTAGTTGGAAATATCCAATGCTGCAGGCAGGTTGTAGGTCAATGCACGGTAGGCACCGTAATTGACCTGACGGTGAATGGCGCTGGTAGTGCCGTAACCGTTTGTGTTGACGGAAACTGCATTACCGCCGGTTTTTACCCAGCCATCGGTGGTATCACAATTGGTGATGACCAACGGATCGGTTCCTTCGGCAGAAGCGATCACAGTACCGGTGAAGCAGGCAACGGCGATCATACAAATCGCCAAAAGGGATGCGATCATTCTTGAAATTGCGAGTTTGTTTTTCATAAACTTTTCCTCCTTAAATCCACCAGCCAAACTTTTCCATGACCCTTTCACGGAATTCTTCCGCAAAAGAGAGGTGGTAGTTTGACGGTGCTATATGCGACGATTTCGTTCTGATCAGATTGCCGATCAAACTTAATCGACCGCTATTGGCTAAAATGAAATGGGTGGGTCGTTCCGGCAACATTGCGCTGTAAAGACACATTGTTGCATCGCCGACCCGGGCGATATAATCGGTTTGCTCGAGATTGTAATAGAACAGTTGAGAAACGAGTAGCTTTCCACCGCTGACCACAATGGAACAGTCCTTCGGATGCGACCACGCAACCATATTGAACTGGGCAAGCGTGCCCGTAACGGTGTCTTTCATCACGATATGGTGGACGTCCTCTTCCCCGATCATGGAAACCAGTTCGGAGTTGAGCATTACCACGCAATCCAGCTGATCTGCAACGAGGGCGTTTTGGCACCCGTCCGATCCGTGGCCGATGAAAATACCGTTTGTTCCCTTTCCGTTCTGTGAGCGAAAGACCAGAACGTCCTTCGCACCGTATGCAAAAGTGCCTAAAACGTGTTCGGAAGCGTTATCGCCGAAGATCATCGCCTCCGAAACCGTATTGACCACGTTGTTAAGCAAGGCCTGATCAGTCAAATCCATATCGGAAATGAGGGCCCGCTTCCAATAGTGCGGATTAAACTGGACGTTTTCGACCCAGCCGTTACCGCTGTTGTTTCCGACGAAAATACCTCGCCGCAGCGGACTGCCGCTGACGTACTGAATATAGTGATTATCGGAAGGATAGGTGCCGAAATCCAACGCATTATAGGAATTGATAAAGACCGCGTTGATGGCCCAACAATCGGTATCGGCGCTTTGTACCGTCCACGAATACGGAATAAAGTCCGTAAAGCTTTGTTCGGGATAATAGAAGCTGATGCCGTTTACACCGGATTTCTTTTGTAACGTAATAAAGGGCGTGCCGTTTTCGTCATTTTTACCGACCGTGGTTCGGATGACTGATCCTGCCGAAACCGGATGGGTGGGCACATCGTAAATGCCACGTAATTCAACCCCGGTGGGTACCGTTAACGGGCTGTTGACGGTGTATTCACCGCCCGGAACGTAAACGATGCCGCCACCGTTCTTTTCCGCCGCCTGCAAGGCCGCGCGGAAAGCATCGGTGCAATCATGACCCGCCACCGCACCGAAATCGGTAACGTCAAAGACCGTTGTTTTGGCGGCGGTCGGTATGGCATTGCGATAGGTGTGGTGATAATCGGCCGATGGTAATGAGAGCGGATGATCGTCAAACTTGAATTTACTTTGTTTACCCGACGGACGGGAGATATCGGCAACCGACGGGAAGGTGCATCCAAGCACCGAAACCGCACCGGCCGTATTTTCCATACGAATATGGTGATCGGGCTGTGTAAAGGTACATTGCTGAAGGCTAAGCCCGCCGCTGACGACGTTTACGGCATAGCCGGAGGCGACACGACAGTTAAATACGGAATCGGTCACGGTGACCTTGCCGTCTTTGGTCGAGCGCAACACAAGCGGTGCGCCGCACTTCCCTTCTACCTGAAGGCGGGTGATGTTGAAAGCCGAAATAAAGGCCGGTGAAAATTCCATTCCGACGGAGCAGTCACGAATGACCATATCGGTCAGCACATAGCCGATGGCGTTTGTATAGGTTACGTCAACAGCCGTATTACAGTTGGTGATTTCCACGCCGAGCATCTGACCGTTACTGCCGCGAACACGGTCGTTATCAGACGCATCAATATAACTTTCAAAGGCCATACCTCGATTGACGCCGTCAATCTTCAAACCGTAAACGTATTCCCAGTCGGAACGCTGGATATAAAGGCCGTCGGCATTTTGTCGGATGTAATCCGAAATCTCTTTCGCCTTTTCGGCGGTGACGGGCATCAGCGCATTTTTCAACAGATACCGCGGCGAAACCGAAACGTTTTCCAGACGACCGATATCGGTCACGTTATTGATGCGAATCGCCTGCCCGATGGCCGAAATGTAAACGTTTTTCAGATAATGCAGTTCGCTCCAGGCGGTGGCGGCGTCAAAACCGACCGTAGCGCCCAAAATCGTAACGTTGCGCACCGTATAGCTGTCACTGCCGCCGGCAGGGGTTTGGGCAATGGTTGCGCTGTAGGGAGCAAAATCGCCGTTTGTGACCGACGGATAAATGACCGTCATATTACAGAATCCGCCGCCCGTTTTCAGGCTGATAAACGGATCCATACATTCTTCGTAATTGCCGGTATTCACGACCAAAACCGTACCGCAACCTGCCGCCGGCTTTGTTTCGGGCGAAATCCATTCGCCCCGAAGGGTCACGGAGCTTGGAATGCTGAGCACCTGATCGCAACGGTAGACCCCCTCCGGCAGATAGACGGTGCCACCGCCTGCCATTTTGGCCGCATTCAACGCACGCTGAATGGACGGAGTAGCATTGCTGTTTCGGTTGACGGGCGCCTTGAAATCACGCACTGCATCGTAGATAGCAACGCACAAACCGTCGCCGGTATCGTATTTTACGGGGACCGTATAGGGTTTGCCCGCAGGATGAATGCCGGTATCCTTTGCAGGATTTTCGGCAACAGTTGTATCCGGAATTTGATTTAATCCTTTCAATGAAACCTCCGTTTCCTTTGCCGCTGCCGCCACAAACAACGTGGACACGTCAAAGCAATACCCACCGCAGTAGGAATCGTCATAAGAATAGATCCATTCACCGACCCCCGTATCCGAACGGGTACCGTACACAAACGCACGGATTGCGACCTTTTTTATATCGGAAAAGTCATTCTTTGTGAACGTTGCCGCCAAAAGATAGTTTTGTGCGTTGTCGGGATCTAAATAAAGTTTTTCACTGAGGGTCGTTCGGTAATTTAACGGGCCGTCCAGCGTGAGTGCCAAATCGGCATAGCGTTCGGCATCGGCATATATAAAGCCGTATGAAATTTTGGTATGTGTGCTTTGGAAGGCATCCATTTCAGCACGGTCTAACGCCGCCTTAAAACGGATCTTTGTATTGCCGGCCGTTTGCGCACCGACAAGGCGCACCGACAACGGCTCCGGCAAGGCTGCCTGCAATGAATCCAACACGAAGGTGGCTTGCGGTAAAGAGGTATCAAACCCGACCCCGCGCAGGATTTCAAACTGAAATTCGGTCATATTCGTCGGCCGACGGTCACCGCACTGCAACGGAACGTATACCTGATACCATCCGTTTCCCATACCGGTGATCTGCAAAGCCGTGCGGGGATAATCAAAGGATTCTTCCCCCTCTAAAACGGTGACGTGGGTCGTATCCCCGTAAGCCGAAAGCGCCTGCGGTAAAATATCGTTATTATCGAGATCCGATGCCTTAAAATCAAAAGTGATCGCACCGAAGGAGGATAGATCGAAATCGCATTGATAGGAAAGCTTACGCATAACCCCGTAACTTCCTCCGACCTTCAACGCCCGACCGTCTGTACCCGAAACCGAGTAATCAATAGCGCTGTTACCGGAATACTGCCAACCGGAAGTACAATCCGAAATCAGCAGGGCATTTCCGCTGAGGGGCGGTGCCTCGCAAAGTAAAATTGAAAGAAGCAGTGCGATAACCAAAAACACAGACAAACTTTTTTTGGAAACAGTTTTCAAGGCATTCCCCCCTTTTTGGTTTTTTTACTGAATCAATCACATAAAAAGACGTATTTATGGCCGTACAGAACCGAATCGCAGAACCCGTCGGGTGCAAGTGCGGATGAATACGGCTGTTCGATTTTATAATCGTACGGCGTATGGTTAATGACCAAGGTGCCGTTTTCAAAACGGATACGCTCAATGCCGCGCAAACGCTCATCGGCAATACCGGCATCGGTCAGCCATTGCTCGATCGGAGTACGGCGGATCATGGTCAACGGGTACTGAGCTTCACGTCCGTAAGCGACGGGAACGGGTTTTTGCACCCGCTCGCAATAGCAACGACCGAAATCCAAACCGGTGGCATAAACAACACCCTTGCCAACCTGCTTTTTGGCGATGGCGCAGGCCCCGTCCGAACAGTAGGAAGCCAGCATTTCGGCATTATTAAAGGCAAAGAAACGTTCGGCAAAATCGGTAACGGTTTCCTCCCAAGCGAAGGAATCCGACGAATGCGGTACGGCTTCAATATCGAAAATACCGTGCAATCCGCAGGAAGCACCTGCAATAACGGTACCGCCCGCTTCCACGTAGGAGCGCAGAGCATCCTCCAGTTGTTTGGAGGGCAACCATTCATAGAACGGGTCGGCCGGAAGAACGACGACCTTGTACGGATGAAGCGTTTCGGCGGTAATTTGAGAGCGATCCAGAATATCGGCATTCAAGCCAAGGTCTGCCAATTGACGGTAATGTCCGAGCAGATCATTTCGCGAAGCACGGTAAAGGCTTTCGTCACGGTGACGGTGATCCATCGTGAAGCTGGCATACGGGAACACAATGGCGGCCTTTTTTTCGTCCAAGCGTTTGCCCGAAACCTCACGCACGGCCGCAAACCAATCCAGCGCCTTTTGAACCGAGGACTTGCGATCGGCATCCCATTTGCCGAAGTTGCCGCCGTCATCCAAGCCGCTGTAACCGTAGAAGAACATATCGGTAGCCCCTGCCCCGTAGCAGGAAGCAATGGATTCACCGGGCGTAACATAGGCATAAATATCATTATAAAGGTATCTGCCCAAGAAGAGCCCTGCAACCGGATCCTTACCGTTGCAGGCACTGCGCAGAATGGCGTTTTCAAAAGAGACGGCATAACAATCGGCCTCGCCGTAGGCATCGGCCGGAAGCGTATAGAAGGACGGCGAATCCAAAAATTCGGCCAAGCGCCACAGATCCAAGCCGCGTTCGCTGATTTCGACCCAATCGGTCAGAAAATATTTCCACTGGGAGAGGCAATCATACAGGAAAATATCGGGCAGTTCGCGGCGGACACCGGCCGTCAGTTCCCGATAAAAATCGGTCAGCAGATCCTGACGGAACAGCATATTATCCCGATACATCGCAAGTCGAACGTTGCCGTTCGGTTCGCGGTAATCCTGCGCGGTCATTTCGGGCCAAACCTGCAGCATATCAATATCTTCAAACGATTCATAATCGGTATGATACACGGCGTTCATTTCAGCAACGGTTGAATAGTGCTTTTTCAACCAATTAACGTAAACGCTTTTGCCGTCCTCATCAAACGACGGCATCAATGCAGGACTGTGATAAAAATAGCAGGGCGTTTTGGGCGTACCGTTTTCGTCGACCGCCTTGGCCGCCGCCGATTTCGCCAGCCTACGGTACAGATTGACCGTATGCTCAACCAACGCATCGGTTTGCTGTTTGTCCCAATGCTTTAATCCGCGGAAAGGCTTTCCTTTGCGGTCATACACGGGACGAATGATATCGGGTGCGCTGTCACGAATGTGGGGATACAGATTATCGCCGTTATAGAAAAGGGTCAAAAAGTTGATGCCCATTCCGTTTTCGGCAGCCTGCTCGATCATAAATTTTTGCATGGCAACGTAATCGGATTCTTCCCCCGTGCGGAAGAAGGCGGTGAAATCTTCCCACAGCTTGGAATCCAAAATAATGGAATTGAAGCCCATCTGTGCGATTTCGCGCATTCCCGAACGAACTAACTCCCGATCGGAATGGTACGGTTCAAAAAAGTTGCCGAACCAAAGCGAAAAATGGGGTCTTTTATTCTTTCCGACGCATTTTTCCTGACTGTAAAGCATTTTTTACTCCCTCATTCCCGGGTTTTCAATAATAGTGTTACAATGCGGTGGGCCGGAACATCCAGCGAAACCGCACCGCCGACGACCGGATAAGACGTTCCGGTCGGCTCTTCGGCCAAATTCAGTAATTGTGCTTCGACAAAGCGGTCGGAAAGCCGCAATACGGCGTGGCGTTCTTCGGTACCGGTGTTATAAACACGCAGTACAAGGCCGCTTCCCTTTTCCGCATTTTTAAAGGCGGTATTCCAAAGACCGTTTGTTTCCATTCGGCAAAGGCTGTATTCGGCAGAACCGTCACAGCACTGCGGATCGGTGATTTGCTTTGCAGGCATTGTACCGGCGGTATACTGCAGAGCCTGCATTTCGGCTGATTCATAATTCTCTGCCTTGCCGAAGAACAGAGCATATTCTGCCGTGTTGACACGGTTTTTACACTGTGCATCGGGCGTTGGGAAGTAACCCCAATCCCCCAATTGATCAATACAGCGAAGCAACGTCACACAAAGGGTGTTACTGCCGTCCCGCAAAACTTCATACTCGTGCAGGCCGCGAGTCGCCACCAGCAGATGCGCATCGGCATCCTTCAAGGCGGCAAAGTTGAGCATGATCTGCTCGTTCGACGGGGCCGTCCATACAGAATCGGTCGCAATAGAACGGTGCAACGTATCGTATTGACCGCCGACCAGTACGGTTTCGGTTTTGATATCATTTTTGAAGAGGGCCCGAATGCGATGATTTTCAGCACCGTTTTCGATTTTGACGGCAAAATCAAGGCGGCGGGAGCCCTTGGTTAAGGTAACTTCGGTTTCGATTTCGACCGGAGTCGTTTCATCCGAAAAACGGATTTCAGAACGGTCAAAATATTTGGGCAGTTGCAACGTATGCCTGATAATAAAGGTTACCGCCGACGAAGTTGCACATTTGAGTTCTACGCCGGCAACAGCATTTTCGGTTGTAACAGCCGGACGGTCATAACGAATAAACTTGTATTCGTCTCCGATATCGGCCATATCCTCATACAAATTGATGCCGCTGACAACACGACCGGTTTCAAGATCGGTCACGGTTAGGGAACCGTTGTTTTCAATATCAACGTGCAGATATTCGTTTTCAGCAGAACGATCGGTATGCTTTAATGCCGAAGATGCATCGGTCGCATTTGTTGCATAATAAATCTTATACCCGCAGGCAGGTACCGCCTGCGCCGAGAAGGTGAAGGTGTAGCGGTCTACGTAAACGACCTTGCGGAAAGCGTCATCCGGCAGCGTATAGGTAAAGACGTTTTTTTCGACCTTTGCCGGTACGGCGACTACCGTACCCGCCTCATCCGTTAATGCACTGACGGTTTTGCCCGATTCCACGGGAACGTCGACCGTTACGGTCACCAAGTCGGTACGGTCATAAACCGAGGTGTTGTACACCGCTACGGGGATTCCCTTCGTACAATCGACCTTTAAGTGGCTTTCCAGTCTTTCGACGGCGCGCGCCGTAATACATCCGGCCGCCTTTAACACCTCGCCGAAGCGGGTTTCCATATCGCGGTGGACCGGATCGACACTGCAGCCGCAGATGGAATCGTGTGCGTGGTTTTTAAGCAGTTGTTTCCACGCATAGAAGAGATAATCTTTATCGTAAATCCCGCCGTAAAGAGAGGCCATTGCGCTAAGCGGCTCGGCTTCGCGCTCTAATGCATTTTCGGCCAGACGGTTTAACTGCTTGAGATAAATTCTGGCACTTGCCGTGCAGATCAGCAAACCCTTTCCGTTGGTGTGCTGACCGGCCAGTTCTTCCACAATAACGGGGTACTTGCTTGTGTCTTTTTTCACGATTTGCATATAGGTTTCCAAATCGCTTTGAATATATTGAACGGAAGGATCCAACTGATTGAAAGCAGCGATCGCTTCCGGCAGATTTCGTTGTAAAGGTTGATGATGCGGTCCATTCATACCGAGATAGTCGTGAATGGCGGATGCTTTTCTGAAATTACCGAGTAATTTTTCTGCCCTTGCCTGCACTGCCGTGCTTTCGACCGGCAATTCGGCGGCATTGTTATACCACGGTGCAAAGTGTGCGGCGACTACGCGGCTGCCATCCGGCGAGCCCCAAATCAGTTCGGAAATGGCGGGAACACCACGCCCGAAAACGGCACAGTCGATACCGAATCCGCAGAAAATCTGCGGCATTTGAGCAATATTGCCGAAGCTGTCCGGCAAATAACCGACCATTTGCGGTTTTACGTTCATTTTTTCGGCGACCTGCAAACCGATAAGCATATTGCGTACGTTTGCTTCGTCGCTGATCAAGTATTCATCCTGTAATACATACCACGGGCCGACCTTGATGCGTCCGGTGTCGATCGCGTGCTTTAAGCGGTCAAAGTTATACGGTTTGATTTGCAGATAATCCTCTAAAACGACCATCTGTCCATCCAAATTGAAGGAACGGAATTCCTGCGAGGCTTCGGTTTCCTCCAAAATGGAATCAATCAGATCAATCAAACGGTAGCGGTGCTCTTCAAAGCTCATATACCACTCACGGTCCCAATGGGAATGCGGTATGATATGTACAGTTTCCATATTAGGCATAAAAAACGTTCTCCTGTGAAGTCCTGCACAGCCTCGGCTGTGCAGGACAAAAGATTGCTGAAAGGCGTTATCTGCTTTCGTTTACAAGTTCATCCAAAAGCGTTTGGACGGTTTCCTTACCGGCGGAAATGATGGTTGCCGGATCGGTATTCGGGTCACGGGCGATCGGCTTAAAGATCGCGGTGATGGTATACATTTCAAAGTTACGGTCAATTCGGCTGTACATAAATACCGGATCGTATACGATGTTCGGAAGAATATCCTTTTCAAGAACTTCTGCCGACTCTTCGTCACGGTAGTAGGTCGAGGAAATTTCATCCTGCCAAATGGACAGTTCGCCGTAAGATGTACCTGCCATAGCTTCCAGAATCAAACCGGTTGCTTCGGGATTGTCGATGGACTTTGGTACGCATACGATCGGGGTGTTGTGGTCGATCGCACTGTAGTAATGATCAACGTCGGGGCCCATCGGAATCGGAACAAGACCGAAGTCATCGTTCATTTCACGCAAGGCCTGACCGCGCGTGGTCAAATTCAGGTAGAAGGTGACTTGACCGTTGATGAACATTTCGGTACAAAGCGAAGCATCGCCGCCACCGTAGTAGTAAGCACCCGGTGCGCCGAACATCTTCTTCATTTTGGTCAGGGTCGGAATAACGTTGGGGTCGGTCATACCGTAGGTTACGGTGCCTTCCTTGCTGATTTTAAGCATATCCAAACCATTTGCGAGGAAGAAAGCCGTCATACCGCCGTCCAAGCCGCCGGTAACACCGTAAATATCGCTGTTGTCAAACACGGCGTCAGAATTGACGTCCTTCATGGATTTAGCAACCATTGCCGAGAAGGTATCCCAGTTCCACTTGCCCTGAGCCATCAATTCATACGGATCGTCCAGATTGAGTTCTTCGATCAAACGCTTGTTGAAATAGACGCCGAAGCCGTGGGTGTAAGGATTGGCAAAAGCGGCGGAAGCGCCATAGCGTTCACCCGAGAACAGAACGGCAGTATCATCATAGATGTTCAGCCAATGATCCTGCTTAAAGTCGGTATTCGGCAATTTGGACATATCGTAGAGATAGTCGCCGGTAGCCAGCTTACCGTAGGTGAACAGGGTAACGTCCATGACGTCGGCAACCTTTTCGCCCGACATAATAGCCGGATACATTTCATCATAGAAGCTGGTCGGATCGTAGTATTCATATCTGATTTTGCAGTTGAATTTGTCTTCGATCGCCTTATTGCGAGCCAGGATGGCATCGGAAAGTTCCGAAGCGCCGGCTTCCATTACCGGACGGTCATCGGTACCGTAGTAGCAGGCTTCGGCAATGACAAATTCATAACCCTTTAAGTCCTTGTTCGGCAGTTTGTCAAGATAGGCAAAATCCGCATTGCCGCCCGCGGCTTTTTTGCCTTCGGAACCCTTACCGCAACCGGCAAAAGCACCCAGCACCATGACCACGCACAGTGCCATGCAAATCATTCTTTTTTTCATAAGTATCCTCCTTATTTTTCCGAAACGGAAAAGTTTATCCTACGATGCCGCTGCGTTCGATTCCCTGAATCAATTGACGCTGGAACACCAGATAGAATACAAATAACGGTGCGATGATCATAACAACCGCCGTGTTCTGCATTACCGAGGACATCATCGTTCCGTTGGAAATAGCCTCGGTCGAGATGGCGGTGACCTTATTGAGGATCATCGGCAAAACGGTCATACTGCGATTGAACAGACCGGAATAGAACGTATCGGTCCATTGCCACGCAAAGGAAAGCACGAAAATGGAAACCAGCATGGAACGTGCCATGGGGAACATAATGGAGAAGAAGGCTTTAATGGGATTACAGCCGTCTACCCAAGCTGCCTCATTCAGTTCCTGCGGGACGCCCTTGAAAAACTGGCGTATTACGAAAATGTACAAGCCGTTTTTGAGGCCTAACGCCGTAAGTGAAAGTAAGATGGACGGCACAACCGTTTCCAGCGGTTTGATCGGCCCGATGCCGAACAGTGAAAGCAAACCGTAAATATCGAAATAACGGAAACGGGTATACAGCGCCAAATACAACGTTTGCGGCGGAATGACGATGGTGAAAACCGCCATCAGGAAGAAAAACGTTTTTCCCCTAAACTTAAACTTGGCAAAACCGTAGCCGACCATACAGCAAACCAGCGTTTGCAAAATGGCGCAGGACAGCGAAATCAACAGGGAGTTGGTGAAGGCCTCCCAGTAGCCGCCGTACTTCAGCACACGGGTCACGTTATCCCAAGTAGGACTTTGCGGAATTAACCAAACGGTCGGGTTTTGCAGGTCGTCAAGGCTCATAAACATTACCGAAATTCTTTTCAAAAACGGCAACAGAATGATGTAGGACAGACCGATCATCAAAATCAGGCGGAACAGCAGCCACGCCCAATTCTTCGGGTGGAATGCGAGCACCCAATCCGGTGCATTGATTTTTCTCTTTTTCATACGCATACCCCCTTAATCACGTTCCTGGTAGAAGGTGAATCGGTAGCAAAGCAACGAAACAAGCCCCAGTATGATCAGCACAACACCAAAATACAGCCACGCCATTGCCGACGATCCGCTGTAGTTGTTTTTGGCAAAGGCCACGTCGTCGATCAAAAGCATGATCGGGTTATTGGAACGGGTAAATCCGTCGATGATGACGTAAATCGCATTGACGAAAATGATCGGGCTTAACAGCGGCACGGTGATCTTCCAAAAAGATTCCCACGCATTGGCGCCCTCGACCCGAGCCGATTCGTACACGGCAGGTGAAATGCCCTGCAGGCCGGACAAAAACAGGATGATCGGAACACCGGCGTAATTGACGACGCTGTAAATATTGTTGACCAGTGCCACCAAATATTCGACCATACCAGTCGGGATCATCATACGTTCAAGCATAGACTGGATATTGGAAATATCAAACCCGCCCGCGGTCACGGTGGAAACGCCGGTATCAATACCGGCCGATCCGTTGAGGCTTTCGAGCATGGCGTTCATCATATCGGCCTTTAATACCACGCCGGTAGCCATAATGACCGGCAGGAAGAAAATGGCACGGAAGATGCCGCGACCCGGCATTTGCTGATTGAGAACGACGGCGATGAACAAACTGAAAATCAAGATAGCGGGGCTTTGTACCAACAGCGTACCGATGAGCGACAGCGTGTTGCGCACAAAGTCGGGGTCCTTAAACAAGGCGTAGCGATAACTCTCCAAGCCGACAAACTTTAAGGCGTAACCGTCCTGCCCGACAGACAACTGGTTAAAGCTGAAACGGAACGAGTTGAAAATGATCGGGAAATACAGAAGCACTAATCCGATCACAAAGGGGGAAATAAAAAACCAGCCGTAGCGTCCGTTTTTCCGGATCAAAGAAGTCTTTTTCTTTTCCGCTTTTCGGATCATTGTACTGCACTCCCCCCCGCTTTTACTCGGTAATATCCGCCTGCGGGAACCGTGATTCCGTCGGCAGTATAATCGGTTGAATTATAGTTTACATAGATAACGTCACCGGTGGAATAAGTGACGGCGGAAACCCCTTCGGTCAAAACCTTGTAATCGGTCATGGTGGCGCTCTTCAAATCACCGATGGCTTCATCCACCTGCTTGTAAGCCGAAACGATCGGCTTTTCCCACGTGTTATAATCCACGGAATAATAATCACTGAAAGCCGTGGATTTCAACACCTTGGCATTGCGGTAAGCGATTTCAAAATACAGATCCGAGCCGGTTTCGATGGCATTCAAAACAGCGTTTTGATAATTGCCCGAAAGGTTGACTGCACCGGCAGAATAATCCACACGGCCGTGCAAGATCATTTGCAGGAACGGAACCGCATAATCGGCATCCGGATAACCGCTTGCCACCGACGGAACGTCCAGCAGACGGGAAACGTACGGATAGCAATAGGCGTTTGCACCGGCGACCATCAGATCATTCTTTTTATCGGCGCGGGAAAGGATCTCGCAAATATAACGTTTGGATTCGCTTCGGTTTAACCCGTTGCTCTTGCTCTTATCGCTGTTGAGCGAGGTGCCGAAGCTGCCGAGTGACAAACCGTTTGTTTTCAAAGCGGTATATTTCTTTTCAAAACCGCTATACGAGGCGAGCATGACACGCGGATTGACGGCATACATAAACTTATCCGGATCGGTAAGGCCCGAGCTGAAAAGTGTTTTGGTATATCCGCTGTAAGTCTTATTCAGCATTCGGCAGGTATCTGCCTTAGCGGAAAAGTTGACTGCACCCTTGGTCGTATCGACGTAGGTCAGTTCGTTTTCAAAGAAGCGCGAATCGCCCTTTGATTTGAGTTGTTCGGTCAGCTGTGCCGCCCCCGACTTGCCGCCGATTTTACCGCGGACCGACGACGAAGCGTTGGACACGCGGTTTAACCCGTCCGAAGACCAACCGAGGTAGCGAACGTCCATCGAAGAAACGCCCTGCTTCTGCAATTTACCAACGGCTTCAAGTGCATCGTCAAAGGTCGTCAGTGCGACCTGCTTTTCAACCGGCACAAACAGGAAACTGTCGGTGTGCTTGACGCTGCCGAATAATCCTACCGTGAGATTGGTATTCGTTTTATTTAACGGCTTCAGTTGCAGGCGATCACTGTAATACTCCGCCATTTTTCCGTAACCGGAATCGGCCTCCAAAGCCTTATAGCAAACGCGGAAATTACCGTCGAATACGTGCTTATCCGCCAACGTCCAAGAATACTGCGTGTTGGTATCCTTGTATTCAAAGCTGTCATAATCCGTGTAACGGAAGCTGACGCCGGCATGGGCGTATCCGCTGGAAACACCGCCGGTATTAGCCAGAATATCAGCCACGGCATCTCCCCCGTCGATCACAGCAAAGAGGGTCTTCTTCTCCGCCTTAACACCGAACACCGGAACCGAAGCCGTCATCAGGTTTTCGTAACCGGCATTAAAGTTCAGCGAACGGTCGTAACCGTAGACAGGTACGGAAAGATCATTGCCCAGCTTACTGCCGGTGCGGTTAAAGCCCAAAACAGCACCGCATCCGTCGGGATAAAGAATATAGCCGTCTTCCTTACAATCGGCAGCGGCCAGATATTCCAGCGTGCCGATGTTTAACAGTGTAAAATATTTTTCATCGTAATGGATCAGCGAGGACGGAACCGTGACGACCAATTCACCGTCAATCAGCTGATAGCAAACCGAAATTTCAAAACGGGGCGAAGCCTTTTCGACCACGCTTGCGCCGACAGCCTCAAGATCCTTATCCATATCATCGAGCGTGTAGCCGGCATCCTTGAAATAGCCTTCCAACTCGTTCATTTCACGGTCGGTGATCTTTTTCAGTACGTAAATCGGTTCTTTGTCAACAATCGGGAAACGGTCACGAATCATTTCCAACTGAGATTCCGACGTTTTTTCGGGATCGTACAGCTTATAAAATGCCTTTAGCCGACGGGGTGCACGGCCGTCCAGTTGCTCGACTAAATCATTGAATCGCTGTTGCGGAAGAGCGCCCGGTAACAGACGGCGTTGTTCGGCACGACCGAGTATCATATTGACCTGAACACCGTTTTTCAACGGCTCGGCAGTATATTGACCCTTAATGACACACTCGTCAAAGCTGTAGATGTGATTGACCTTTTGTGCGCTGTCTAAGTAGGTCAAATGCAGTTGCGAAGCGATGCGCTGCTTTTGGGTTTGCACGGAACGGTTATCCTCCGCCAAATTCCACGGTGTTGAAAACCAAGTACCGTTTTTGGTGACCAGCGCGATATCCGCCGTACTGCTGTCAAACCACAGCTCATTCCCCTGCTCAGTAGCGATCAGTTCCATGGCCGCCAAGCGTTCCGACTCACTGCCGAAAGAAGGGATTTGTTTCACCGGCGTTTTTAACTTCAACGGTTTGCCGGTTACGGCCGGTGCTTCTTCCTTTTGCCAAGTCAAAGCTTCCGCATGCGGTTTACGACCGATCAGAAATACGGATGCAACGATGGCAACAACTAAAAGAACAACAATTATTGATCGTAATCTTTTCATATTGCACCCGCTACATTCTGAACGTGATTTCGTTATAGATATTCTTGAGCATTGAACCCATCTGACCGATCAGGTTGACGAACAGCAGTCCCAAGAAGACGATGATCAGCATACCGACAACGGTGAGTATCACGGCAATTACATTCTTGCCTAACTGGTAATCGTGCGTGGAAAGAACAGAGCAGAACAGCAGGAAGCCTGTCCACAGATAACCGACGGTAAAGAAGAAGTTGACGAACATCAACTCGTTTGCCGTAACGAAATTACTGAGGATGGTTGCCGGAACAGTGAAGAACACCAGCGGCACTAAAGCATAGCAGGTAGCTACGTAAATATCCTTCAAGCCGCCTTCGCCGTACATCAAACTGGTCAAGCACCAGTTGGCGATGCACCAAACCGCCACCACACCGATGATAACCATCAGGTTGGCAAAAATATTGGTGTCAACATTTTGGCGGCCGGTATAGATATAACCCATTCCGACGGTACGGAACAGCAGCGAAACTGCCGCAAGTGCCAAAATGACGGTTGCCCCGCGTACGCCACCGCGTTTTGAACGTTTCAGTTCCCAATAGCCGTCAAACGGGTGGAAAATAACGTAGAAGGCAAACATAATTTCCTGACGGAGCGGGCGTTTACCCGTTACCGTAGAAGGAACGGCGCTGTTGAACTTTTTGGCGAATTTAAAGAATCTTGAAATTAAATAGCAAAGGAGAACTGCCAACACAGGCACCAGCAAAATATAATTGCCGAGCTTTTCACGGCGGTATTCGGAATAGGCCTCCGAATAATCCTCGACGTCGTTGGCAAGCTCGAAATAACCCATCGCTTCCTTATATTTGCCCTGCCGACGAAGTGCCGTGCCGATTCCGATATTGGCTAAATCGAAATTGGCGTTTTCAAGCAAAATCTTCTTATAAACGCCCACGAGCTGTTCGTACTCACGGTCGGCCGATAACTGAATGGCATTCAACACCAGAGCACCGTAGTTGGTCTTTTCAAAAACTGTAATACTGCCGGCCGCGGCATCCAATGCGTACATATTCATATCGGTATCGTATTCGATGGCGCTGAGCTGACGGAAAAGACCGAACTGATAACCCGTACCGCCGTAGGCATACAGCAGGTTACCGTTTTCATCATAGGTAAAGATCTTACCGCGCTTTTGGTCGGCCAATGAATAAACACCGTTATACCCGACCGCCGCATCCATAATACTGGAAGGGCCGTAGAAAATATCGGTATTCGTGGCGTTGCCGCCGGTAGCCATGGAGATTTCAACGTCACCGGCCGGCGGGAATGCACCGTTACGGATCAGCACGTCTTCTCCGGCGGAATTCAGCTTTTTGATCATTGCAAAGCGGTTTTCCGTGCTGCGGCTTTGAATGGTTTGAATAACGGCATTGACGTCGGAGTAGGTCGAAGTAACGTACAAAAATCCTTTTTCGTCAATGGCGATATTGTTGTAGTTGGTAGGAACATAGCTTAACGTACGTTTTTTCTGTTCCTCGGTCATAAAGCGACGCCAGATGCGGTCTGCGACCGAAACGGTAACCTTTTGCGCACCGATGAAGGTGGAAAATTCGCCGTCCGGATTCAGTGCAACAACACCGTAGGTATTACCGACCGAAACAATATAAATACGGCCCGCTTTATCAACCGAAAGCTTTGTCGGAATGTAGGAAAAATCGTGCGGCAGCAAACCGGACACCGGTCGCTCGACTACCTGCACGCAGGTCAAATCCCGATCAAAAACGTAAATCTTCAAGCCGGTGGAGTCCGCCACGTACAGCTTGCCGTCTTCAGTGACAAAAACACCCGTCGGCTTCGTTAAGGCGTATTCTTTTCCTTCAAATTGAAATGAAGAAATGGCCTGTGCAGAGGAACGGTCCGCAGAAGTGACCACCACTCGAGCGTTATCCGTATCGGCAATATAGATCCTGCCGTCCTTGTCCACACACAGATCCTGCGGATTTGCAAGCTTGCCGATGCCGAGGTTAGCTCCGTCAATTCGTTTTTCCGGAACGTAGGCATGCGGCGATTCAACCGACTCACCCTCATAATTATAAGAATAGGTCGAATAAGGGACATTATTATCCGCTGACACGGAAAGCGATGCTGAAAATACCGTCAGCAAAGCCAGTACGAACATTAAAATCCGCTTAGCGTATTTCACGTTATTCCCTTCCTTCTGTTTATAAAATCAATCTTTCATACCCGAGGTTGCAAGTGTTTCAACAACCTGCGACTGAGTCAGTACAAAAATCAAAATCGGAACGATCATCATCAGTACCGTAGCCGCCGCCGAAGCGCCGACGCGGGTAACGCCGCCCGAAAGAATTTGATGCAATGCATAGTTCAGCGGTTTTAAATCTTCACGGTAAATGTAGTTTGTATCTGCCAAGTTCCACAGTCCTTGGAACGAGAAGATGACCAACGTAAGCCATGCAGGCTTGACCATCGGCATTACGATGCGGAAGAATATCAAAAATTCGCCGGCACCGTCAATTCGTGCCGCTTCCAGAATACCGTCGGGTATCATCTGCTCAATAAACTGCTTCATTAGGTACAGTCCCAAGGATGACCCGAACGCGGGAACGACCAATGCCGCCAGCGTATCGACCCAGTGCAACCGTGCCATAATGATAAAGTTCGGAATGGCAGTAACGGTGGCATTGAACATCAACGACAAAACAACAATATTAAACAGGAAATTCTTTCCGCGGAAATCGAATTTACAAAGAGCGTATGCACACATCGAGGCCAGCACAACGTGTCCGCCGGTGCCCACGATGGTGACAAACAGCGTATTGAAAATGTAACGCGAGAACGGAACGGTCGAATCGTCCAAAATGCGGAACAGCTCTTTGAAGTTTTTGAACGTAGGATTATGAACGAAGAAGCGCGGCGGATAAACCCATAATTCATCGGCCGGTTTCAGCGAGGTGCAGATGGCGTAAATCATCGGCAAAGCCATAAACAAGCCTACCGTAAACAGGAAAACGCCGATGCAGATATCCCCGCCCAAAGAACGGTTCAAACGGTGTGTGTGTAATTTGATTTTAGCCATTTACTCACCCACCTTCGAAATAATTCTGCGAATAACAAAGTTACTGATAACCATAATGATAAACAGCACCGTGGCGATTGCAGAAGCATAACCCAATTCGTAACGGGCAGTACCGTAATCCTGCAGGTGGTTTACCATGGTATGCGCGGCATAGTTGGTGGACGGGTTACCGGCCAACTGCGTAACAATGGCACCCACGCCGAAGGAGGCGGTAATGCTTAATACCGCACTTAACAGCATTTGCGGCCGCATCAGCGGTAAGGTAACGTACCAAAGCTCCTGCCAGCGGTTGGTGATGCCGTCGATCGAGGCGGCTTCATAATAAGTTTTATCCACACCCTGAAAACCTGCAATAAAGGTCAAGAAGCTGGTACCAAGGCTGCTCCACAAAGCAACGACGGCAATGATCGGCAGAATGTAATCTTCGTTTCTCAGCCAAATGATCGGTGCGGAAATTAAGCCGCTGCGCATCAAGAAGCCGTTTAAGTAACCGTAAGCGTCACCGCTGAAAACAGCCTGCCAAACGAGGTACATATTGCCCGAAATGGACGGAGCATAGAAAATAAGGGTTACGATCGCGCGGGCCGTCGGCCGAAGCTCGTTGATAAACCATGCAAACAGCAGGCAGAGAATATAACCGAGCGGGCCGGTGATCAAGGCCAGAATAAAGGTGTTCCCGATAGACTTGATGAAGATTTCATCCTGCAGAAACAGGCGTATATAGTTCTGCATTCCGATGAATTTCGGAATTTGGAACATATTGAAATCGGTGAAGCTGAGGAAAATAGACATCAGAACCGGGAGAACCGTAAACGTGAAGAAAATGCAAAAGTACGGCAGTATAAAGAACCACACAACGCCCTTTGACTGGCGCTTGTATGCTTTTCCCAATTTCATTCTATCCCCTCCTTTATTCAGTCGGCAAACCGAATTCGGCGCGCTTGCGGGTAATTTCGCTGTTCAGCATTTCAACCTGCTTTAAGATGGCCGCATCCGGCTTTTTGCCGTTGGCATAAACCGAAGCGAAAGCAAAGTCGATGGCACGGGCCGTGTAGTAGCCGCCCGGAATTTCCGGTGTGCCCTGCAGGTGCTGTGACTGATCCTTCAAAGCCGCATATTCGGCATCGGTCCAGGACATTCCTTCAATGGCGCCGAGGTTTGCGGTGGCGTGCTTTGCGGCAACGCCCAAAACCGATTCGACCTCGATTGCATAACGGCTTTGAGTTTCGGTCGAGGTGACCCACTTCATAAACTCCCAAGCCTTATCCTTTTGCTTGCAGGATTTCAACATCATAATGCCCGAGGAAGCGGCCGGTGCGGTGTAGTTGATCGAGCCGTCCGCCTGCTTTGTTCCGGGAACGGGAGCCATTGCCCAAAGTCCCTTAATTTCGGAAGCAAAGATGGTCAACTGATTATACATCGTGTATTCCGTAATGCCGATAGGCATTTCACCGCTTCTGAAACGGTTGGCAAAGTCGTAATCGACCGGCAGACGGTACAGGGTAAACAGTTCGGACATCCGTTCAAAGCAGCGGATGTTCAAATCCTGCGACATCTGCGATTTTGTAAATTTATCGTTATACAGCGAGCCGCCGTTTTGATAAAGGAACAGCTCCAAGCCGTACAGATTCATATTGGAAACGACCGACGTTTTGGCATTGATTGGATAACCGAAGTCCAGATTCTGCTGTTGCAGCTTCCAAATGACCTCATAGAATTCATCCCACGTTTTCGGCGGTTGCAGGCCGAGTTCTTCAAAGATGTCCGTACGGTAGAACATCATTAAGAAGGTCATCGTTTCGGGCAGCGCATAGGTTGCCCCGTTAAACGAGAACGGCGTCAGCGCAGCGCTGTGGAAACGGGTAGTGGTTTCCTCGAAGCCGGGCATATCTTTCAGATCAACAGCCGCGCCGCGGATGGCAAAGTCGATCGGCATATGGGAGGTGACGTTCATGGCGACGTCCGGTCCGGTGCCTGCCAGTACCGACGGCAGCAACGCGGTCGGTGTAACCAACTGAACGTTGACCTTGATACCCGTTTGCGGGGTGAAGTACTGTTCGGTCAGCTTCTGCATGATCTGGCATTGCTCACGTCCGTTTGACATCCAAACCGTGATCACGTTTCCTTTTTTGTAGTCATCTTCCGTGATATCACCCGCAAAGGACTGATAATCCTGGAAGAAGCTGAGGAAGAAACGCTTGATCTTAAACCAAAGGTTTTTGAAGAAGGAATCACTCGATTCGGGTGCTTTTTCATCGGCCGGGCTGATATACAGCTGATCCAAATCCAACGGTTGAACCATAATCGACTGGATCCAAGTACCCAATGAAGAGAGGTTATCTTTATAGGTCGAGAACAGCTCCGAAATGGATTCGGGGTTTTCGCACATCTTATCCAACACAATGGTCAGCTTACCGATCGAATTGGTAAAATCACCCTTGGAGTTGGTCATTTCGTTTAACGCATCAATCGTTTTATTCAGTTCCTTACTTTGCTTTGCAAAGTCTTCCAAAACTTCCGGAATCAGCTCGTCATAACCGTAGTCACGGTAGATATCCGGTGTCGGGCCCGTGATGATCAAAATACGGCGGTAGTCGGCGTTCAAAGCAGACAGTGCATCCTGTATGCGGGCGATCACCGGTGCCATATCGCCGAGGACGACCTCTAACTTGAGGGTATGTTTGCCTTCCTCTAAGAAGAAGCGGAACGGTTCTTCGGCACCGAGGGCCGCATTTTTCCAAGTGTCGGTATAATCGAAGCGGATCCACTGTGCTTCCTCGAACGGGCAAACATCATCAATGTAAAGCTTTCGGGAGGTAAATCCGCCGTCGTAATAATCCTGCTTGTAGCGGGTGGAGATTTTATAATATCCGGTCTTTTTGACGTCGATATCCCAAGAGAGCCATTGACCGGTTTGACCCCATTTGTCACCGCTGATCACATTCAGCACCGTTTTAACCGGATGCTGCGGTGAAAGCGAAGCGGAGGATTTATCCCCCGTGGGGTAAACGGTGAAGGTCGATTTTTCGGTGACCTTTTCGGCCTCGACGGTGATGGTTTCACAATCGACCGAATCACCCGGATGGGCTGCAAGGTAATCTTTATAAGTCGGGACGGTGATTTCCGGATAGAAGCGCAGGCCGATGACCTCTAACTTTTCACGGTCGGCCCGCAGGGATACGGTATGCTCCCCTTTAGTCAGATGAACCGAAAGGTTGCCGGGTACGTAGTTTTCGGCATCGTGCAACGTATAGGTCATCACACGCGGGGCCTCCAACTGCTCCGGCGTGACTTCGTCACCTTTGGCGTTGGTTTGAACAGCGTCGTCTTTATAAACGCGGGAGAAGTTGAGGTACTGTGCCTGATCGTACGGAACTTTGCCGTCAATCAGCAAGGTACGCTCGATCATACCGCCCTTGGAAACCGTCGGGAAATATGAAACGTCCAACTGATAAAAGCCTTCGCTTTGGGCCGTGAATTTCCAGGTTGCCGTGCTGTCCCCTTCGGTCAGCAGGCCACCGTTTTCACCCTTGGAAACCGTTCCGGTAGTTGAGGCAGTATCAAGACCGGCAATATTGATTTCACCTTCGGCAACGGCAGGCTTTTCGATTTCCGCCCGATATTTTGCATAAGCGGACTCCAAAACCAGCGTGCCGGGTGCCGTTTTTTTCTGATCCTTCGATGCCCTTCCGGCCGAAACAACCGACTGCAAAATAAAGATCAGCACCAAACATATTGCCGTTATTATACAAATTAATTTTTTCTTTTGTTCAAAAAAACGTGCCACAAAACCACCCCTGCGACAATTTGTTGTATTTTTTGTATTAAATGATAATTCTACCAATCGCATTATATCATATATTTTTCAACAAAGCAATAATTTTTTTGCATTTATTCGTCATTTTTTTTACACAATAAATATATTTGTATTAAATTCCAAAAGATTTGTATTACATTTTACATCTTGACAAATTTGTCGAAAAGTTGTATCATATTTTTTGAAATTGATATTATGAAAAGGAGGGTTTTCGGCATTTTGCCGCACAATTATGTCGTATACCGGTAAAAAATCCGCTATTGCAACCGAATATATTGAAAATTATATTAAAACCCACGCATTAAAGCCGGGCAGCCGCTTACCGACCGAGTCGGAATTATCCAAACAGATCGGTACCAGCCGTGTAACGCTTCGACGTGCATTGGCCAATCTGCAGGAGCGGGGATTGATTTACAGCATTCAAGGCTCGGGTTACTTTGTTTCCAGCCCGACGCTGGATTTGAAGGACGCTACCATTCCGCTTGTAATTTCTTACAATCACGAGGATTCCAAAATTCTGAATATCGTACGCGGCGCGCAGGACTATTTGGGTCAAAAGAAATGCCAGCTGGACGTACATATTTCCAAGAGAGATCCGCAGGTTGAAAAGGAACTGCTGCAAAATCTGTATGATTCCGGACACCGTTGCTGCATCATCTTCCCCGTTTCCAGTGAGGATAACGTTTCATTCTACTTCAGCCTGATCCAAAAAGGGATGCATTTGGTTTTTCTGGACCGTCAGCCGCAGAACATCAGCTGTTGCAGTTTGGTAAAGTCGGACAATATGACGGGCGGTTACCTCGCAACCAAGCATTTGATCGAGCAGGGGCATCAGCAAATCGCCGTATACGGGTTAGAGCCGTTGACCCACACCTCTGCCAGCTACGAACGGTATTTAGGTTATATGCAGGCTATGGCTGAAAGCAATTTGCCCGTTCCCGAAAAAAGTTATTACTTTTCGCCCTACCGCAAGCTGAGTAGCGACGCACGCAGTTTGCTTTCAAAAGAAAGCGGCATTACCGCCGTGTTTGCCATCAACGACCATGCCGCCGTTGATATTGCGACCCACGCATACAATTTGGGGTTGAAAATTCCGAACGACTTTGCCGTAGTAGGCTTTGATAATTTGGACATCACCACCATTTTTACCCCGCAGCTTTCCACCGTGGAACAGCCCTTTACACAGATCGGACGCGCGGCGGCACAAATCGCCTTCCGTTATTTTTCGGAACAGAATTTCGGGATTACCCAACAAATTCTTCCAATTAAGCTGATCGTACGCGAATCCAGCGTAAGCCGTTAATTCAAAGCATATTAAGACAACAATCCCCGAACCGAAATCGGTTCGGGGATTGTTTTACTTTGCATTATTTTGTCGCTTCATCCTTTTTCTTTTTCTTGCGGAAGAAGAACGGAATGATGAAGAATACCACGGCACCGGCGCCTAAGCCGATGATGATCGTGCGGAGCTGCTCGATCTTATCGGCAAGCTTCTGCGGATAGGGTGTTAATTCCGCACCCTTCAAGCCGCCGTTGACCTTATTGCCAACGTTTTTGCCGGCCGCTTCACTACGCATGAAGACGATCGGCTCGACCGGGTTATTGTTAGCGGTGGAACCGCCTTCGGCCGTTAAGCGCAGGTTGTCGATGTAAACCATACAATCCGGCGTTCCCTCATCGCATCCGAGGAAATAGATACGGAAGAAGTTAAAGGCTTTCTTGTTTAGACCGCCGTTGACCGAGCTTTGCGGTTTATCCAAATCGAATTCAAAATGGTACCACTTATTGCCCTTGTTACCCTCGGTCAAATCCTGAGCGAGTTCCGGACAAGCCAGCAGGATCAGCGAACGGGTATAACGGTCGGATTCCTTATCGCAGGTACCGGAGGAGGTCAATTCAACCATAAATCCGGTAGAGGTCTGCAAGCAGGTAATATCCGAAAGGAACATATCAAACTGCAGGGTGTGATACTTGGAAATATCCAGCGGTTCCGACGGAATGAAGGCAAGCTGCTTCAATACACCGCCGGGTGCCAGTACCGATACAGAGCCCGTGCCTTCAACCTTGTTTTTGGTATCCACACGGATTTCCTGACGACAGCTCCAACCGAAGGAACTGTCGCAATCGCTGAGGATCATATAGCGATCATTTTTGATAATGCCGGGGGCCTTTTCACCCTTAACAAAACGCATATTATCAAAGGCGATCGTATAATCCTTTGTACCCTTTTCAACATCGACCGTATAGAAGCGGAAGTAATTGAACGCCGACTTATTCAAGCCGCCGCGTACTTCTGCGTGCGGACGGTCAAGATCCAGCTTGAAATGGTACCAGCCGCCGCCCTTGCCGGCATCAATATCAGCCGCAAATTTGGGGCAGGCTTCAAGCATGGAGGATTTTGTAAAGCGGCTGGATTCATAGTCGCACTTACCGGCAGAGGTCAGTTCGAACATCGTGCCGCCGGCCTTATTAAACCAATCAAGATTGGAGAAATAAACGTCAAATTCAAGATAACGGTAATCCGAAACGTTTATCGAAGCGGACGGAACGTAGGAAATCTGCTTAAGCAAGCCGCCCGGAACCGTAACAGAAACAGAAGAATTGCCCTGTGTCTTCAGTTTGCGGTTCAGTTGCGGATCGCCGACCGAGGATTTCCAGTAAGCCGAAGCATCGCCGTCGGTCATATACATCGAATTGGAATCGATCTTCTTACCGTAGGACGGATCGGCCGAAAGCGGACCGTCGCCCGAGTTACCCTTTGTAAAGGTCAGATTATCGAAATTAAGGACGTAATCTTTTGTGCCCGACTGAACGTCGACCGTGTAGAAGCGGAAGTAGTTGAACTTGGATTTATTCAAGCCGCCGCGTACCGAGGTGTGCGGATTATCCAAATCTAGCTTGAAGTGATACCAGCCGCCGCCTTTACCGGCATAAACGTCCGAAGCGAACTGCGCACTAGCTTCCAAAATAGAAGATTTGGTATAACGGGCAGACTGATCGTCGCACTTGCCGGCAGAGGTCAGTTCGAACATCATACTGCCGGTTTTGTCAAACCAATCCAAATTGGAGAAATAGACGTCAAATTCCATATAACGGTAGGCCGAAATATCCAGCGGGACGCCCGGAACATAGGAAATTTGTTTCAACAAGCCGCCCGGAACCGTTACCGTTACCGAGGAGTTGCCTTCAGTCTTGTTTGCGGTGTCCAACTGCGGGTTACCGACAGAAGAATTCCAGTAAGCCAGCGTATCACCGTTGGTCATATACATCGAAGAACCGTTGATCTTCTGACCGAAGGACGGATCGGCCGATTGCGGTTTGTCGCTGCCGCCTGCATCCTTGGTGAACTTCATATTATCAAACTTGATATCGCAATCAGCAGTACCGGCAGGCGAACCGATGGCGAAGAAACGGAAGTAATTGAAACGTTTCATATCCAAGCCGCCGCGCACCTGAGTTTGTGCAGAGCCGAGTCTCAGTTTCAAATGATACCAACCCGGTTCTGCCGTACCCGAAACCGCATTGGTGTAGAATTCGGTTTCGTTATCACGCAGATAGCCCTTCATATAGCGGTCGGATTCATTATCCGCAGCGCCCGAAGAGGTCAATTCGAACATCATACTGGTACAGCTGTTGAACCATTCCATGTTCGAGAAGTAAACGTCGAATTCCAAATAATCGTACTGGGAAATATCCAATGCCGTGCCGGGCAGTACAACAAACTGACGCAAGTTACCGTTAACGGCGGTCACCGCAGCAGAGCCCTTGCCCTGCGTGAGGTTTTCTTTATCGGTGGTGACCGTTGCACCCGAAACGGTGATGCCGGTCAGGGTGTCGCAATCCGACAGCCACATATTGCCCTTGCTGTCGATACTACCGGCCGAGGTATCTGCCGCGGCGTCGGTGATTTCATCGGTAGCCGAGCCGGGAGTCGGCAAAACGTCGGTACGAAGCGTAATATCGTCAAACAGAACCGTTGCATCGGTGCCGGTGACGGCAAAACGCAATTCGGTCATATTCTTCAAAACGCCGGTGCTGTCCGAAAGGACTTTATCCTCACTGTTGGTCAAGCGGGCAAAGTTGAAGGTGTAGGCCGTGTACTGATCCTTACCGACGGTATAGGACGTTGCACGCTTAGTGCCGGTAACGATGGTGGCGTTATAGATTTCATCGGCCGAAACGATCTGAACAGACAACTGTGCAGTGGTTTTCGCCTTAGCATAAACCGTAATGCCGCTGTAATTCTGATACTGCTTAACCGTGCCGCCGTAATTTAACACGGGGGTCATATAGCCGTTTGCACCGCTGTAGGTCATCTTGACCGCAGTGCCGCCTTCGTATGCATCGCTTGTATCCAGCGAAAGTGCCGCTGTTGCCGAGGTGCTGAAGGCCGGCTGATAACCGGCGTCGGTCGAAGTCAGCGCATTCCAAGTAGACAAATCGTTACAATCGGCCCAATCCATCGACAGATAGTAAACCGACTTGACTTCGTCACTGCGATAAGGTACCGCCGGAATGCCATTGGAGTTGCAAAGATTGGCCTGTAACGGGAATGAAGACCATGCATAGGTCACGGCGACCGGTTTGGTGATGTTGGGGTTATAGACCTCCACCGTATCCTTCGATACGATTTTGGCAGTTGCCTTTGTAAACACGCGGGAGGAATCGGCGACGGCGAAGCCGTAAACCGTACTGCCGCTGACCGTGTTAAGGCCGGTACCCACGTTCCTGACTTTTACCGTGATCTTATTACCGCTGACCGTGTAAGAAGTAGCCACGGGGGCGGTTGCGGCGTCTGCTGTGCCCTTGCCGTAAACACCGGAAAGGGCGGCATCGGCGAAACGGAGGCCGACCGCATACTTGCTGTTCGGGTGGATCGGATCGGGGTTATTGAGCGGCGGATCATAGAAATTTAGCGAAAGATCATAGATCGGCAACTGTAAAACCTTGGCCTTTGCATTCTTGGTGACGTTGGAAAGCATTACCGAGAAGTCGGCCAAAATCGTCATATAATCCGAACGAACGCTGCTGTAATTGTAGGGAGCCAAGTGTGCGCAGAGAACCGGCATATTACCCGAGAAGCCGAAATCGGCACTATACGAGTTGATCAAGGCCGTCAAGGCATGCTCGTAGAAGGTGTTATAGCCGTTATCGTCGGCATACTTGATATTGCTTTCGCCTTGATACCACAGCAAACCGCTGATGCCAATACCGGCCAACGGAGCGACCTTGGTATTATAAAGGGTCGTAAGATAGGTCCAGTTAGAAGAAGTTTTGCCTAAGGATGCAACGTCCTTATAAAGGCCGCGCTTTTCAAGGGTGGATTTAATAACGCTGTCGTTTTCAATCGCTTCACGGGGCAACCACGATTCGATGACCGAAGCACCCTTTGCCGCATTGATAAAGCCGACCGGAACATCCAATTTTTCCTGCAGCTGCAGGGACATATAGTAACCGATAGCCGAGGTATAGATGACGTTCATGGCGTTGGAGCCGTCTACCCACTTGGCTTCCGGAACATCGGAAGTCGGGGTTGCCGACAGCGCCGAGGTTACACCGCCCGGTACCAACGGTTCATCGAACACGCGTACGTACTGATTCAGCGGAACGAGAGAATAATCATAGTTCTTGATGGTTTGGGAAACAAAGTATTCCATATTGGATTGGCCGGCCGCCAGCCAGACCTCACCGAACAGGATATCCTCGATTTTCTGTTTGGAAGCGCCGTCTACCAGCAATTCCAAAGAGTAGGCTTCATAGCCGCCCTGCTGTGCCGGCAGTTTGACAGTAAACGCACCGTTTTTGTCGGCTGTGGTAGTAGCCGTTGCAACTTCGGTATTGCCCTTGGAAAGCACAGCCGTTACCACGGCGCCGTCCTTTTGGGCATTACCCGAAATGTTGATCGGCTTATTGCGGGCAATGATCATACCGTCGGCATAGTAGGAGCTGACGATACGTTCTTCACGCTTATTGGTCAGCGCAATGTCCGTAATTTTAACCTCATAAGTATCCGTGCTGCCGGCAATCGGGCGATTGTAAAAACGCAGATAATTGATCTTGGAAAGGTCAAAATCCTGCTTGGCGTTATTGCCGTTTGCCAAACACAAACGAAGTTCATTCCAGCCGGACTTTAAGCCGAGCTTCGGTACAGACCAGTTCAGTTCCTGAACATCACTTTGTCCGGAGGAGGTCAGTTCCAGCTGACCGTCGCCGGAGAAATTCAGCACGTTGTTGGTGCCGTCGGTATTCTTGACATAGACACGCATGGTCAGATACAGATCGGATTTCTGATACTTTGAAAGATTGTACTCAAAGTTTTTCGCAACGAACTGGAAGCTGCCGTTATTGGTAGCCGAATAGGTGTCGTTGATTTTCCAAACGCCCTCTTCATCGGGTTCTTCTTCCGAAGGACCGTCGGCCGACTCATCATAACGGGCAATCACGTTATCGAAACGGAAGTTGCCGTTCGGCACGCTTTGGACGAGCGCAGAATTGATATTGGTGCTGATGGAGAAGGATTGGAAATGTGCCAAATCCAGCGTACCGCCGGTTTTCTGATTCAGCGGAACGGCTACGTGATACCAGCCGTTGCCAAGCGGCGTAACATCCCATTTTTCCAAAGCATAGGTAGCCGTACCGGCGGCACCCGCAACCTCGAACCGAATGTTGTCGCCGTAGGCCGCAACGATATCATCCCAATAGGCATAGGTCGAATCGCCGACCTTAATGCTCATCATATCAAATTCAATCACATTATAAGCGGAAAGATCGGCCGAAACGCTGTAGGTCAGCTTACGCAGAGCGCCGAAACCGACATAAACCTGTACCGCACCGGCAGTTAAACCGTTGGGGCTGACGGTAACGTTATCAATGTTGCCGCTGTAGCTCCAACCGGCAAGCGATTCACATTCCGTGATAACGGCGTCATTGGTCGGCTCGGGGCCGGGGCCGGGATCGGGTTCGGTCGAACCGCCGGCTGTACCGACAGCGTAAAGGTTATCAATACGGATGTGACCGTTACGAACGGACGAGCTGACGCCACCGTCCTTGGTAGTAAAGGTGAAGTAGGACATTTTGCTCGGATCAAATTTACCCGAGGTGCCCGTATAATTATTCAGCGTGACCGAGAAATGATACCAAAGGTTATTGGTTTCATTTTGGGTGACCGTCATTTTAGAAAGGCGGTACAGGTTATAGTCAGAAGCGGAGGAACCGATTTTGACGTAAACCTCATCCCCATAGGTAGCTTTGATATCGTCCCACATACCGGGTTGACCGCCGGAATGCATCATAACATCCCATTCTACCCTTTCGCAGGAGGAAATATCCACGGCGGTAGGAGCCGTAAAGCTGCAATCACGGAAAGCACCGCAGTTAATATCGGCAGCAACTGCTTTGCCGGTAAGACCGCCGTTATGGACTACCAACGCATTACCGGAAGTCTTCGTCCAACCGGTCAGCGTTTCGCAATCGCTGATGAGCACGCGGTTTTCTTCGGCGGCAACTCCGAACAGCGGAATGCACACAAAAGCACCGGAAACGATTATTGCCAGTGCCAAGGCCACGGCAAGAATTTTCTTCTTCATTTCGCACCCTCCGATTTATTTCTTTTGATTCTGATAATCAGTACAACCACAAAACGAATGATCAACAGCAGCAGCACGACGGCAACCGCAATGGCAACGGTATATTCGGTTTGCAGTTTTTTGTTCAGTTCTTTGTCGACACCCTTGTTGGGATCGCTGTGCTTCGGCACGTAGATCTCCGACTCGGCCGCTTGATTACCCGTTTCCTCTTCCTCGGCGATCGGCGTATAGTTTGACGGGTTATTGGTGAAACGGAAATTGTCAAATCTTACAGTATAATCCGGTGTGGACGTGATCGGATCGACCGAATAGAAGCGGAAATAGTTGAAGTTGGCTTTATCCAATCCGCCGTTTGCTACGCCCTGAGGATTGTCGATATCCAAGACGAAGTGGAACCAGTTTTGCTGATCCTCGATTGCGCCCGTTTCAAACAGTTCGCGCAACGTTTTTTTCATATAACGGTTGGATTCTTTATCGCTGGTACCGGAAGAAGTCAATTCCATCATGACCGATCCGCAATCGTTGAACCAAGTGATATTCGTAAAATAAATATCAAATTCAAGATAACGGAAATCCGTAATATCGATCGACTTTTCCGGCTTATAGCAGATTTGATTCAGTTTACCGTTCATGGCCGTAGCACCGATCGAGCCGGCACCCTCGGTCTTGTTATTGGCATCGGATTCGAGCGCGTCCATACCCTGCGTGCTGGCCGACCAGTCTTTCGTACTGTCGCAGTTGCTCATCACAAGGTCACCGGCACCTGCGGCGGATACGGGGAAATTGAGTAAAACGAAAGCCAAAACAAGGCAAATCAAAGCAGTTAAACGTTTCATTTCCTTTCCTCCCCCTTACGACCACCAAGTGGCCTTTTCCGTAATGGTTGCACCCTTATTGAGAATGGTGGTGCCGAATTTTCCGTTGGGTGACAACACTGCCAACGACTGACGGGCAATGTCACCGATCAGGTGAACCTTAGCGCCGCTTTGTGCCACGACTTGATAGGTCTTGGGCGGCATCATAACCGAGCAATAGTAGGTTTCGCCGCCGTATGCACCAAGCAATACGTCGGTGCTGTCAAGGTTATAATAAAGCAACTGTGCAATGACCAAACGACCGCCGTAAACACGGATGGCGTCGGGTCGGGGCTGTGCCCACATCATGGAGTTGAACAGTGCGACCGTTCCGGTAACGGTGGGCTTCATCGTGATGTGATGCTGCTCGCCCGAGCCGTTCATGGAAACCATTTCGGCGTTGATAAACTCGACCGTGTCGGCTTCTTCAACGATCAATGCGTTACAGCAACCGTCCGAGCCGTGACCGATAATGGTACCGTTCAATCCGCCCTTGCCCTGCGAGGTCAAAACCAACAGGTTAAGACCGGCATAAGCAAAGTTACCGAGCATATGTTCCGATTTATTATCACCGAAGATGAAAACGTCAAGCGTGGTATTGACCACGTTATTCAATTCTTCATTCGGCTCATTGGGTTTGACCGAAATGTCGGCACGCTTCCAGTAGTGCGGGTTAAACTGGCAGTTTTCCACCCAACCGTTTTTGTCGTTGTTGCCGACGAAAACGCCCTTCTTAAGCGGAGCGCCGCTACAATAGTTGATGTAATGTCCTGCAGAGGGGTTGGTACCGAAATCCAACGCTTGATAGGAGTTGATAAAAACGCAGTTGATTGCCCAGCAGTTTTCACCCAACGAGCGAACCGTCCACGGATACGGAATAAAGTTGATATAGCTTTGTTCCGGATACAGGAAGCAGACGCCGTTGACACCGGCACCTTCTGCCAGATTGATCAGTGCTTCGCCGTCGGCTTTTCCCTTCCCCAAACGGGTGGTAATGGTAGAGCCCTTCGTGGCAGTGTGGGTCGGTACGTTGAAGATACCGCGCAGTTCAACACCGGTAGGTACCGTGACCGATTCGGAAAGTCCGAATTCGCCCTGCGGGATATAGACGACACCACCGGTTTTACCGGCTTCTTCCAAAGCCTTTTTAATGGCGGCCGTGCTGTCGCTTCCGTTCTTGGCACCGTAATCTACGATGTTATAGACCTTAGAAGCGGAAGCCGTCGGAATACTGCGGCGATAAACGTGCAGTCGACCGCTGGTGACCGGCAAATTCAACGGAGTATGATCGATGGAAATATAGCCGGCACGTTCTTTATCATAGTTGATATCAGCCGCACCGCCGAAGGTAGAACCTACGACCGAGCAACCGCCACAGCTCTTTGCAATCTGAATATGCTTTTTCGCACCGGTAAAGTTACATTGCTGTACGCTGATACTGCCGCGATGCATATTAAGAGCGTAACCGTTCTCATCCCAATCCGAGAAGGTGCTGTTGACCATGGTCATATGACCGTTGCCGAGGCAGGCAAACGGCTCTTGGATATTACCGCTGATACGCAGATTCTGGAAATCACAGTTTTCCGAGAAGCCGGCATTCATCAGTACACCGTACTGACAGGTCTTGTCGCCGGTGATCTCAACGTCGGTAAAGCAGTCACCGATTGCGTTGGTGGCCTGAATGTCAATACCGATGGTGCAATCCTTGATTTTCAGATTGCAGTACTGTGCGTTGGCTGCACGATTTTCACGGTTGTAAATCTGACGAATGGCGCAGTACAAACCGGTTGCTTCAAAATCATAGGTATATTCCCAGTCGGAGCGCTGCATCCAAAGGCCGACCGCGTACTGACGCATATAGTCCTTTAAGATCTGCTGATCTTCCTTGCTGAAAGCCGAGTAAGCGTTTTCGGCAAAATACTGGGACGAAAGGCGAATGCCCTCCAACCGACCGATATCGGTAACATCATCCAGCATAATGGCATTATTGAAGGCTGAAATGTAGACGTTCTTCAAGTAGTGCAATTCGCTCCAGCTCAGGTTTCCCTGATAACCGTTCCAACAGCCGGCAACCGTCACGTTCATTACCGTGAAGCTGTCGCCGCCCATTTCCTGAATGGCGGCCGGATACTTCTGCACGTCCAATGCCGTCTGGTCGGGATAAAGGATCGTCAAATTGCGCATACCGGAGCCGGGACGCATTTTCATAAAGGCCGAGCCGCTTTCACGACCGCGGTTTTTACTGCGTACCAAAATGACCGAGCCGCAGCTACCGGCCGGAGCCGTTGTGGGGGCTACCCATTCACCGCGCAGGGTAACGCCTGCCGGAATTTCAATATTGTTTTCGCAAAGGTACTTACCCTCCGGCAGGTAAACCACACCGCCGCCGAGCTTAGCAGCCTCTTTCAAAGCACGCTGGAGCTGACCGCTGGTATCCTTTGAACCGTCGTTGCAAACGTCGAAATCCTCTACGGCGTTATAAATCGCAACGCAAACGCCGGTGCCATCATCGTACTTCACGTCTACCGCATAGGGCTCGCCCGGAGTACGGTCGACCTTTTCCGGCTTTTCGGGGACGATCACGGGGGTGTCGTCATCAATAAAGTTCAATCCGGAAAGAAAATCGTTGTCTTCAATTCCCTGCGGAATTTCTACCTTGTTGACGGCTTCGGTCGGGTACGGGAAAGAATAGGAAAAATTCCCGAATTTTTGTGCGGTATTCTTTTCTTGCTTACCGCAACCGCTGAATAACAGCGCCATCATGGACACGCAAAGCAAAATTGCAATTATTTTTTTACTCATCGTTGCACCTCATATTTTATAAGAGATAATGCTGTATGGCTGATATTCCACATCTGCCGCCTTTTCGGGAAGAACATCCTCTTTCAAATCGCAAAGCACGATTTCTTCACCGTCCAGTTTCGAGCAGAGATTTGCTTCACTGCGGCGGCCCTCTGCCTCATAGGTTCTAACGACCAGCGATTTTTCATCCTGCGAAAGCTTGATGCCGTCGATCAGCACGTTTTCGCAATCGGTTGACAGGTAGCTGTTCGGGACCGTTTCTGTGGCAACGGGAACAGCGGGAACGGTCACGTTGAATTCGTATCCGCGCTTGACAACGTCGATCAAGCCGGCGGCCGCATCGGCATAGATGCCGTAGCTGAAGTGATGCACACCGTGATCCAACGCTTTGGCCGGATAGTCGGTACCGCGCAGAGCACAAAGTTCAATTTGGTTATCCTCTACACCGTAGCCGTACTTGCTGTCGTTCAAAATCGCGAAATTCAGTCCCGGTCTTGACAAAGCCAACCATCTGTGAACGGCCATTTCGATCTGTGCCTGTTGTTCGGTCGTGTTGTTCTTGGTGGAACGCTTTACCGTACCGAACTGGGTTTCACAGCTGACAAGATCCGAATAAACCGAGCTGTCAAAAGCAATACGCAACATCTTGCCCAACTCATGCCAATCGGCACAAACGTCAAAACGCAAAACGTCGTCGTTTTGACCGAGCGAAATGCGTACCGTAAATTCCGATTTACGGTAGGTGTACTTCTGCGTAACGGTATATCCGTCGACAGTAGCCGCACCGACCGTTTCGGTAGCAAACAGTTGCGTGGGAACCTGATTGCGGTAGTCGTATTGCAGATTCCACGCATTTTCAATATCATCGTAAATTAAGAAGCGGTTGGAAGCGCCGTTCAGCAGTTCTTCCCCGATCTTTTTATTATAGATACTGCCGATCGTACCGTCGGCATTGAAGGTGACCTTTAAGAAATCGTTTTCAAGATCGGTCATCGAGGCCGTGCGGGTGGCTTCCTTCGGGTCGATCACGCCATAACCCATTGCCGGCAAAACGGTTTCAAGATAGCCGTTTTCGGTTTTGTAGACGTAGCGGCGCGGGAAGGAAAGCGAATTGAACAGCGCCAGCTTTTCGCCCGCCTGACCACCGACGATCGCCGCAAGAGCCTCCTCGCGAATGGCATCAATCTGTTGCAGTAAAACAACGTAGCGTTCGTGGGATTCGTTATAGACCCGATTGATCGAGGAACCGGGCAAAACGTCGTGGAATTGATACAGAAGGACTTCCTTCCAAATTTCTTCCAGTTGATGCTTCGGATAAGCAAAGCCGTACTGACGGTGCGCGATCGAGCACCAGATTTCAGCCTCGCGCAAGGCAAGTTCGCATTTGCGGTTGTACATCTTGCTTTTGGCGGCCGAGGTATACACACCCAAGTGGCGTTCCAAATACAGTTCTTCATCCAGCACGGGCAGATCCGCCGCACGTTTTTCAAGGCGGTGGAAGAACTCACCCATTTTGCCCTGCTCTACCGGGCAGAGTCCCGGCAGATTTTTTTCACGCTTGAGATATTCAAGGTGGAACGGACTGGGTCCGCCGCCGCCGTCACCGATACCGTAGGGCAACAGGCCTTCACCGAACTGACCGCACTTTGCCAAATGGCGGCGTGCATTGATCAGCGAACCGGGAGTGGCTTCACTGAGGTAGTTTCCTTCGGTAGGCAGGTGAACCAAAACCTCACTGCCGTCGATACCGCGCCAACGGAAGTTGATATACGGGAAATCGTTGATCAAGTTCCAATTCAGCTTGATCGTTGAAAAATAGTTGATACCGGATTTTTTGAAAATTTGCGGCAGGGCTGCCGAATAACCGAAGGTATCCGGTGTCCAGACAAAGTCGACCGTTTCGCCGAATTCCTGCTTCCAAAACTCGTTACCGTAAAGCAGTTGACGAACGACCGATTCACCGCTGATGAGGTTGAAATCGGATTCGACCCAAGTAGCCCCCAGCAATTCCCAGCGGCCGGCCTTGTAAGAATCCTTTACCTTATTATATAAGACCGGATATTCCTCCTTGACCCAACGGTAAAGTTGCGGCGAGGACGAGCCGAAAAGGTAATCTTCATAACGATCCATCAGTTGACGTGCCGTTGAGAAGGTGCGCGCCCCCTTGCGCTTGGTTTCACGCACGGGCCACAGCCACGCAAGGTCGATATGTGCATGGCCGAATGCCACCAACGAAATAGCGGGATCATCCCCGCCCTTTAACGCAAGGCGGGCTTTGGTGATTTCACGGCAGCGGAGCATCTCTTCGTCCGTATAATCCACCAATGCACGACGGCATTTTGAAAGCACGTCCAACAATTCGTAATGTATGGCATCTTCTTTAGAGGTTTTATCTGCCTGAATAAACAGCAGATTCATATCATAATACAAATCACGGGCAAGGTCGTTGCAAACCGCCACGTACGCTTCCTTGATCGTACCGTTTTCACGCAGATTTCCGACAAGGTCGTTACAACCGGCATCCATCCAAAAATCAATCGGCTGACCGGCAACGGCTTCTTCACAGAACGGCACGATACGCTTGCCCGGATTGCCCTTTGCACGGTCAAAGGCAGAATTCAGATTGGTGATACCGCGCAACGGACAGCCGCTGTCATCATAAATCAGGCCTTCACCGTTGATATCAATGACGTAAACCAGCTTTTTGCCGGCCGCTTCGGCGGGAACGGTCGCCGTGCAATGAAACCACGCACAATCGAACAGATCGCCCCACTTTTCACCGACCGTGATCCGACGGTAATCGCCGGCGGTACGATTCTCATAAGAAAGCGGTTCCTTTGAGGAATAGATTTCCAGATTCAAATCACATACTTTTGTATAAACGGCTGATTTTACCCGCATAATACAATTTTTGATGTTTTCAATTACGTACTTTTCGTTATACATATCATCATCTCGCTTGATTTGTATTATAATTTGTATTACAAATGTATATAACGATACAAATTTGGTCAAATACACTATAGCATAATGCTAATTAAAAGTCAAGTTTATTTATTCTTTTTAACCATTTTGCTTTTTTCTATTGATTTTTTCAAAAAAATATGATATCATTATTAAAAATTTGTATTAAAACGGTGATCAAAATGAATTTAAACTATTCCAAAACACTTCCGGTACGGTATGACGTGGACGTTTTTGTCATCGGCGGAGGCCCTGCCGGTGTTGCCGCAGCGGTCAGCGCAGCCAATGAAGGACGCAGCGTTTTGCTGGTGGAATCGTTCGGTGCATTCGGCGGAGCTGCCGTAAACGCACTGGTACCCGCCTTTATGCAGTTCGGTGACGGCGTCAACTTTTTGGCGGGTGGTATCGGCAAGCAGGTGCGGGAATACATCCGCGAAAACTGCGTTGCCGAAAGTAAGAAATGCTGTCCCGACAGTATTCCGGTGGAAACCCTGAAACTGTGCTATGATGAAATGATCACCAAAGCCGGTGTTCAGTTCCGCTTTTTCACCTCGGTCAGTGATATGATCGTGGAGGACGGCACGGTACAGTATGCCATTTGCTCCGGCAAGGGTGAGATTTTTGCCGTAAAGGCCAAGATGTTTATTGACTGCACGGGTGACGGAGACGCCGCCGTGGCCGCCGGTGCCGAATTTGAAATGGGCGACGAAAACGGTGATACCATGGCCGCAACGCTGTGTGCGTTATGGCACAACATCGACTGGAAGCGGGTTGTTCGACCCGACAGCCGTCGCCTGGACGATGCCTTTGCCGATCACGTTTTCACCAACGAAGACCGCCACCTGCCCGGCATTTGGCCGATCAGCACCTCGACCGGCGGATCGAATGCGGGACACGTTTACGACATTGACGGTACCAGTGCCGAATCGCTGACACGCGGTATGGTTGAGGGTCGCCGCCAGTTATTGGAATACCGTAATTACTATAAGAATTATCTTACGGGCTACGAGGAATCCGAGCCGATCATCAGTGCGACCCAAATCGGCATTCGTGAAACGCGCCGTATTATGGGTGACTACGTACTGAACGTAGAGGACTTTTTAAGTCGCGCGGTATTTGCAGACGAAATCGGCCGCTACGCCTACCCCATCGACATCCATTCCGGCAAGAATACCGCCGAAGGTTACAAGGAGTATGAAAAGAAATTTGCCGACCTGCGTTACAGCAAGGGCGAAAGCTACGGCATCCCCTACCGCTCCATTTTGGTAAAGGGATTGCACAATATGTATACGGCCGGCCGTTGCATTTCAACCGACCGTTCCATGCAGGCTTCGGTACGCGTAATGCCCTGTTGCTTTATTACCGGACAGGCCGCCGGCACTGCCGCCGCAATGGCTGTTGAAACCAATGTGGACAGCCGCGGTATTGACATCGTCGAATTACAGCGCCGCCTGCAGGAAAACGGCACCTACATTACGCCTGCGGCCGCTGAATAATTCCGAAACAAAAATTCAAATGCAAAACAAATGACCCGCTTTGGTGTATACCAAAGCGGGTCGCTTTTATTCTATTCAATGACAGATCACGCAATGCCTGCCGCGATCTTTTTCAAGCGTACAAGATCACGCACATCGACAGTCGCATTAGCGTCTATATCATAAACCGAACTGATTACTCTGTGCAACAGCGCCTGCTTCAGCAGAGCAATATCCGTGCCGTTTACTCTGTTATCACTGTTCAGGTCACCCAAAAGGGCGCCTTTTAACAGTATCACCGTGCCGGTAATCCCCTGCATGCTTTCAGCGCTGTTATAAACCGTGCCGACGGAACTGTGCCACATCGGACTGATCTCTATGAGCTGATCAGCCGTTTGGGAAATGACGCTGTTGTTGGCACGGATTACTGCCAATGCAGTGCAATTTTTGAACATGCTCCTTACTGTCACGCCGGTCAAATCAAGATTGCCAAAGTTGACGGTCATCAAAGAACTGCAACCGGAGAACATCAAATACGCTGTTTTCATATTGAAAGTATTCAGCTGTTGCAGGTCGGCACCGGTCAAATTCTTACAGCCTGCGAACAATCGCATACCGTTTTCAACGCGGCCGCCTTCTTCTACCACGACCGTCTTGATTTGATCCTTGTAATTTTCCCACGGCGTTTTGCCGACGGTTGTTGTACTGTTGTTTGTAACCAAGCCGACGATGTGCAAACAGCCGGAAACGTCCAGATACCATCCTTCGTCCGTACTGCCCAAGATCGGCCGTACCAGCGTCACCTTGCCGGAAACGGTGCCCAATGCAGTTAAGGTCTTACCGGTTGTTTCATCGATCCAATCGAGCGACAGCGTTTTTAACTGCACTGCATCTTTGTTGATAACGTCCGCGCTTGCATTGATTTTTTTCAAAGCCGTACAATTGCTGAAAAGCTGCGTCCGATACGTTGCCTTGGCCAAATTGAAATTGCTTACATCCAACACCTGCAGGCTACTGCAATCGGCAAACAGTAAGCGCATGGACGCTACCCTTGCGGTGTTAAAATGGCTGAGATCCAGTTCGGTCAAACTGCTGCAACCGTTAAACATATAGTCCATAGCCGTTACCATCGTGGTGTCGAAATTCTTAATATTCAGCGTTCTTA
This sequence comes from Clostridia bacterium, assembly GCA_024404235.1. GTDB lineage: Bacteria > Bacillota > Clostridia > Oscillospirales > Acutalibacteraceae > UBA737. Next base: position 45,127 of record JAKSQF010000001.1, read on the forward strand.
AATTACTGCAACCGGCGAACATAGAGGCCATATTCATTACCCTTGCGGTATTGAAATTGCCGAGATCCAACTCCGTCAAGCTGCTGCAATTCGCAAACATACTGTGCATCAACGTCACTTTTGTAGTATTAAAGCCGCTTAAATTAAGAGAAGTCAAGCTGCTGCAACCGTTAAACATATGGTACATTTCCATAACGTTTGATGTATCAATACCGGTGAGATTTACGGTCTTTAAGCTGCTGCAGTCACGGAACATACCGGACAGAGTGTTTGCACTTGAGGTATCCAAGTGGCTTAGGTCAGCCGAAACCATATTGGTGCATCCGGCAAACAGCGAAGCACCGCTGTCGATCTTTGCACCGTCCTGCGTAATCACCGAGGTGATTCTCGTTACGTAGTTGTGCCACGGTGATTCCTTTGTATAGTAAGCATCATTTTCCACCGAGCCGAAAATACGCAGGCGGCCCTTGTCATCAATTTCCCAGCTTCTATCGGTGGCGATATACATCGCATGAACCGTTGGCATCAATGCAAAACACATCGCCACGCAGAGAAATAAACTGATGATTCTCTTTTTCATACCGTTCTCCCTTTATAATAAACTTTTATGCAATGCCCGCAACAAGTAATTTGAGGTAGACAAGGTCACGCACGTCGACGGTCTTGTCACCGTTGATATCGCAATATGAACTGCCAAGCTCGAACA
>JAKSQF010000010.1 GCA_024404235.1 Clostridia bacterium
AAAGCTGACCAAAAACCAAAGCAATATTTTCTGCCAGTGGAGCCACATTCCGGCCACGCCCCACCTTCACGCCGATTTTTACGAATTCGGCTTCGTTGCGGAGGGCAGTTACGTCAACCGCTGTGAAGAGGACACCCGAATGCCCAAGGACACGCTGTTTTTGTTTAATATGGGCGTCAGTCATTCCATGATTCCGGCATCCGAAATTCATTCACATTTCATCCTGTGCATCGATCAGCCGACCTTTTTGCTTTTGAATCAGCAGTTTTTCGGCGGGCGGTTTGACTTTGGCGACAAGCCGTTTTTAGCCTGCCGAATGACCCACGCCGAAGCCGAATTTATGCGCCAGCTTGCCGGCGAGATCATGGATAATCCGCGGCGGGTACACTGCTGCCGTTCCTTTGCCTATAACAGTCTGTATCTTCTGCGCAATCACTATGCCGATTTTTCCGGCTACACGCACGTGGTGGCGGATATTATCGAAAAGATGAACAACTACACCTATTTGGCCTGCACCATGCAGGATATTTACGACCAATACCCCTACTCGCCGGCGACTTTGATCAAGCAATTCAAAGAAAAGACCGGGAAAACCATCGTGCAGTATCAGCTGATGATCCGGCTGAACTGCGCCATCCACCTGATGACCGAAACCGACTATTCCTTTGAGCAGATCACCGGCATTATCGGTCTTTCCTCCACCAGTTATTTCTTCCACGCATTCAAAAAGAAATTCGGTATGACCCCTGCGGAATACCGTGCGCAAAACCGCAAATCCGAGCAGGACATCATTCAGATCCCATTTTTAAGTATGGCCAACAGTACGCCCGCCGTACTCGGCAAAGTGAAAGAGTAGGAGTTATTTCAATGTTTGAAAAAGCCTTATTTATCCGTCCTGAAAACGCCGCCGTTTCCTGTCCGGTTTTCCGCCGCACCTTTACGCTGGATGAATTGCCTGCCGAAGCAACACTTGCCGTAACGGGGTACGGTGTTTACGAAGCCTTTTGCAACGAAAAGCGCATTGGTGACGTTTGTATGGCGCCCGGCTGGACCGCCTACGAAAAGCGGCTGCAATATCAGGTCTATGATATTTTGCCCCTATTAAAAACGGGTGAAAACGAAATACAAATCATTTTAGCACCCGGTTGGCGCCGAAGCCGCCTTGGTTGGCGTTACACGCCGGAGCAGTTGGCAGCCTTTCCCGCCGCATTGATCGGGGAAATGCAATTCACCTTTGCCGATCGCCGTGATACCGTGGTGACCTACCTTACGTGGCAAGCCGCAGACAGCCGCTACACCGAATGCTCTATCGACCACGGTGCACAGTACGACGCCCGACAAGAACCCGACTTTTCTCCCACCGTGGAGATTGACCTGCCGAAAGACATTTTTATTCCACAGGAAAACGAGCCGGTACGAATGCAGGAGCAGTTTTCGCCCGAGGTGATCGTCACACCGAGGCATGAAGTAGTGCTTGATTTCAAGCAGGAGATCACCGGCACGGTAAAGCTTGATTTTTCCGCCCGTTCGGGAGAAGTTTTACAGCTTTCCTGCGCCGAAATTTTAGACGGCGACGGCAATTTTTACAACGAAAACTACCGTTCGGCAAAATCGCTGATCCGCTACGTCTGTCGTGACGGCAGGCAAACCTTTTGCCCGACGATGACCTTTTTCGGCTTTCGGTATCTGCGAATTGACCTTGCGCCCGAAGGGTTTGTTCCCGAAAGCGTAACTGCCGTTGTTTTACACAGCGATTTTAAGAAAACCGCCTCGTTTGAATGCGGAGTGCCGCTTGTCAACCGGCTGTACCAAAACGTGGTTTGGGGTCAGAAAAGCAATATGCTGGATATTCCGACCGATTGCCCCCAACGGGACGAGCGCCTTGGTTGGACGGGCGACGCCGCCGCCTTTGTTCGCACGGCGTGCTACAACTTTGACATGCAAAAATTCTTCACTAAATGGCTGCACGATCTTGCCGCCGAGCAGTTTTCGGACGGCAGTATTCCGCCGGTCATTCCCAACGCATCGGGCAGTGACGTCGGCGGGGCAGGTTGGTCGGATGCCGCCTGCATCTGCCCGTGGGCGGTATATACGGCTTACGGCAACAAAAAGATCCTGCAAGATCAGTTTGAAAGTATGCAAAAATACGTTGACTGCATCGCCCGACAGGCTGACGACCGCCTGCATTGGATCGGCGGCTCGCTTTTCGGGGATTGGTTGCAGCCCGAAGCACCCTTTGAAAATATGAAAGGCACCAGCGATCTTGACGTGATTGCAACGGCGTTTTTCGCCCATTCGACCGATCTTTTGGTGCGCACAGGCAAAGTGCTCGAAAAAGACGTTTCAAAATACGAAGCGCTTTTCAAAAAAATACGCCGAAACTTTACAGAAGACTATCTGCCGAAGCTTTCCACCCAAACCGAGCTTAGTTTGGCCGTTTGCTTTGATCTTTGCGACGATAAAATAGCTGTCAGCGACCGTTTGGCCGACCTTGTTCACCAAGACGGTGACAAGCTGCAAACCGGATTTATCGGCACACCGCATCTGCTGCACGCCTTAAGTGCAGGCGGTCACGATGATTTGTGCTATACCCTGCTGTTGCGCACGGAGTACCCCTCGTGGCTGTACCCCGTCACCAAAGGCGCCACCACCATTTGGGAGCATTGGGACGGCATTAAGCCGGACGGACAGATTTGGCAGCCGGAGATGAATTCCTACAATCATTATGCCTACGGCGCCGTGGCGGATTGGCTGTTTATGCGGGCGGCCGGCATTTGCATCGACGTTGACGAAAGCGGAAACCGCACCTTACGTATCGAGCCGCACCCCGACAAGCGGCTTGGACATTTGGACGTCGATTTTTCCTGCGATTTGGGACACGTTCGGGTACATTGGCATTATGAAGGCGATCGGCCGATCGTCAAAATCGAGCGGGATTATGCCTGACCGTTCAAAAACCGCTGAAAGCTTTTCTTTCAATCGCATTAAAGTAAAAAACAGTTCCGCAGATGTTTTTACGGAACTGTTTTTGCAAATTTTGTCATAACGCACAATGAATTATGCGCTCACGGTTTTAAAAAACGGAAAACTTGTAAGTTTTCCATAATTTTTAATAACCGACTCTTAATGCCTTGCATTTTATGGGGTTATATGGTATATTGTTATTACTTATATAATATAGGTACGCTATATTCAAATTTTAAGAAAGGACGGTTTGCAAGTGGATACATCATTGATTACATACAACATTCAATCTTTAATGACGTGCGCAATATGGATCGGAATTTTGTTTATATTCAACCTTCCCAATTGGAAGGGACGTTTATTCAACGCACATTCGGCCATTTATATGATGGCATTTGCCGACTGTCTTTTAGAAAGTGTTGCTTATCTTGTTCGCGGGGATAACCGCCATCTTTGGATCAATTATGCTTCAAATATGGTTTATCTGGGTTTTCTCGGCGGTATCGGATACTGCACCCTGCTTTACTGCAAAAGGCGGTTTGCAAAGCATCTTTTAGACACCCCGTTAAAATTTATCCTTGCAAGCGTCCCGTTTTTCCTTGAGATCATCGCCCTTTGTTCTGCACCGATGACCCATTTGATTTTCTACATTGACGAAGCAGGTTTTTACCACCGCACCTCGACCTTCTTCATTCAGTTCATTCCCTATGGGTATCTCCTCTTTTCGGCCGTTGTCGGTTTTCGACGGTATTTCAAAGCCACTTCGCTGTTAGAAAAGAACCGATGCCTTTCTATTGTCTATCTTGCGGTTTCCCCAATCATCATCGGCGGATTACAGATTTTATTCCCCTACGTGCTGCTGAGCACAACGATGTTTTCGATCACCTTCTCGCTCTTCCTTAATTTCGTATTCTCACAAAATAACAGAATCACCCGTGACGCCCTTACAAAGCTTCCGAACAGAGCGTTTTTCGATTCCTACGTCCACGAAGAAATTTCCCGTAAAGCCAATCGAGATTCCCTGTATCTGCTGATATGCGACATTGATAATTTCAAACAGATCAACGACACCCACGGACATTCCTACGGTGATCGTGCGCTGGTTCTTTTTTCAAACGTGGTGTCAAAGATCTGCACAAGATATAAGGCCGTGCCGTCCAGAATCGGCGGTGACGAATTTGCCATATTGATCAAAGCCGACAACAAAGAAACGGTCAAGCTTTTGATTGGTGAAATCAACGAGGCACTTGAAAAGGCCAGCCGGAACGAACGATTTGATCTGCACACAAGCATCGGTTACGCACACCAGTCTGACGATAGTTTTTCGGATCTTTTCCAGGAGGCAGACCGGCAGTTGTATCGTATTAAAAACCAAAACCGGCAATCGGAATTGACGGATGCCGTTGCTGAAAATTAAAAAATTTTTTTATTGACTTTTTTACATTTTTCGATTATAATCTGCATATATTTGAATATTTAATAGGTAAACCGTTTGAAAGAACGGGGCACAAAGCTATGGTGTCTAAACTTTTTGCATGACAGACCGGCCGCAACTTTTTCCAAAGTTTGCGGTCGGTTTTTTTAAGGAGTTTTTTTATGAATAAGGTTTTGCGCGAAGAAAAGAAGTTTTTGATCGGCATACACGATTTTCTGAACACAAGTGACAAGCTTGACCGCGTGCTGATCCAAGACGAGCACAACGGCACGCACGGATACATCATTCGCTCGCTGTACTATGATACGCCGTTCGACGACGATTACTTTGAAAAGCAGGCCGGCGTGGAGCTGCGCCGAAAGATCCGCCTGCGGACGTACGACCCGAAGCTGAATTTTGCCATGCTTGAAATGAAGCAAAAGGAAGGCAATATGCAGCTGAAGCGTTCGCTTAAAGTTTCAAAAGAAGACGGCATTCGGCTGATGCAGGGGGACTATTCCCCGCTGTTGAAGTATTCCGAGCCGTTTGCGGCGGAAATGTACGCTTATATGAACTGGAAATGCTACAAGCCGAAAACGATCGTCGAGTACCACCGAAAGGCATTCATCGCCAAAGAAAACAAAATCAGAATCACCTTTGACAACCAAATCGTAGCGACCGAAAGTGATTTGAATCTGTTTTCGGAAAATTTGAATATGAATCCCGTGTTGGACCCGTACAACGTCGTGCTTGAGGTCAAGTTCAACGGATTTTTGCTCAGTTACATTCGAAATCTCATCAACACCATCGACAAAAGCGAACTGTCGGTCAGTAAATACGTCCTTGCAAGACAGAACGCTTACGAAACACGTTTATAATTAAATTTTTAATAAATCGGAGGAAAAAACCATGAAAGACAAACTATTTGCCGTTTTCCAAAACGCAGGTGACCTTACCCTGAAGGCAATCGCAACCCACATTATCGTTGCTGCACTGCTCGGTCTGTTCATCTTCATCTCCTACGCAATCACCCACAGAGGTACCATTTACAGCAAAAAATTCAACGTGACGCTGGTCGTACTGACCGTTTTGACCGGCACGGTCATGACCGTTATCGGCAACAACATTGCGTTATCCCTCGGTATGGTCGGTGCGCTTTCCATCGTCCGTTTCAGAACCGCCATCAAGGACAGCCGCGACACCGTCTACATTTTCTGGACCGTTATCGTCGGTATCTGCTGCGGTGTCGGTGACTACGTTGTGGCTTCCATCGGCAGTGCCGTTACCTTTGTTGTATTGCTGGTTCTCGGTGCGATCAAGGCCGAAAACCGTATGCTGATCATCATCAGAGGTGCCCGCACCAAGCAGACCGCCGTTGAAGCATACGTTTTCCAGCTTTTCAAAAACAAGGCCATTATGCGTGTGCGCAACACCACCGAAGCCAACGTTGAATTCATCTACGAGGTTTCGTCCGCCATTTTGAAAAAGGCCGAAGCCAACGGCAACATCGTAGACGGCATCTACGACCTTGGCGGTATTGAATACGTAAACATCGTCATGCAAAACGACGAGGTTTCCAACTGATAAATTATCGGGTGTATTATGAAATACAAAATCATCGGAATCGTTTTGGCGATTTGTCTTGTAACGGCCTCCGTGATCTACGACGGAAGAACCACGGCGGCACAACCGAGAGAACGCTATCATCAACATCTTGACGCACCGAAGCCGGTGGCCTGCAAGCATACGGACGACACGTTTTGCAGTCATCTGCCCGTTATCGAAATCAACACAGACGGTCAGATCATACCAGGGCGTTCCATCGTTGACCCGAAGACGGATAAGGTCTTGGGCCACGTCACCACGCCCGACGGCGGCACCGAAATTACGGCACACTTAAGCTCTTTTCAGGAGGACGGTGTCAACCACCACCTCACCGACAAGCCGACCTTTTCAAGCGATATTCTCATTCACGTTCGAGGGGCTTCCTCCCGAAGATTTGATAAATCGAACTATGCCGTCGACTTTATTACCGACAAAGGAAAGAACAAGAACGTTTCGCTTTTGGGAATGGACCCGCATTACAAGTGGGCATTCCACGGGCCGTATCTCGACAAAACGCTGATCCGAAATTATATGTGGTACAACATCGGTGCGGAAATGATGGGTTATGCGCCCAACTGCAGATTTTTTGAGCTGTTTATCAACGGTGAAGATCTGGGACTGTACCTTGCAACCGAAAAAATCACCAACGGTCAGATCGACGGTTCCAGAATCGACATCAAGAAAAATGCCAAGCAGAACACCTTTACCGGCTACCTGCTGAAATACGATAACCAAGACGAAGTGCCGGTCAAGAATCTTGACAACTTTTCGACCTATGCGCGTTTCCCCGGCAATTACCTGAGCGTTGTTTACCCGAACGGAAAGCACATGACACCGGAATTGGCCAACAGCATTTCGCTGGACTTTTCAAAGTTTGAAAAGGCACTGTTTTCGTATGATTATGACGACGAAAGCTTAGGCTACCGTTCCTATATTGACGTGGATAACTTTGCAAAGTACGTCATCATCAACGAAATTACCTGCAACTACGACGCCGGTAACCGTTCTACCTATTTTTACAAGACGATGAACGGGCAATTTAAAACCTGCATTTGGGACTTTGACGCCTGCTGCGGCAACTACCTGCGGGATACGGGTGACGAAAGTTTCTACTTTACAAACCGTCCGTGGTTTGCACGGCTTTTGCAGGATGAATACTTTACCGACAGCGTTGTATCCACCTATCACGCACTGCGCAAAACCTATTTAAGTGACGAATACCTGATGAATTACATCGACGAAACGCTCGCCTATTTGGGTCCCGCGATTGACCGCAACTGGGAAAAATGGGGCTACACCTTTGACCAAAGCAAGGACCTTTTACGCCCGACCGAACGAAACGTGCGCAGCTTTGACGAAGCGATCGCGCAGTATAAAGGCTTTTTGCTGAAAAGAGGCAAATGGTTGGACGAAAACATTGATGCTTTGTATCAGTATTCGGCAAAATCCGCCATCAAAAACATAAACGAACACACAAGATGATTTGAGATATGAAGAAATTTATTATTACAATTTCCATCCTGATCGTTGCTGCCCTTGCACTGAATTACGCCTATTTCACACTCGGCTGGTTTATTGATTTTCATCCCAACCGCCCGTGTGAGTCCTTTATGAAGGTCGAAGGCGACCAAATCCTGATGAAAAAGGGCGACAAGTTTGAAGAATTTGAGATAAAAGGCGTCAACCTCGGCCCCGGTGAGCCGACCGAATGGCAAACCGACTTTGCCATCGACGAAAAAACCTATCTTCGTTGGTTTGATATGATCCAAAAGATGGGCGCCAACACCATCCGTGTTTACACGGTGCAGGCCGATACCTTTTATAATGCGTTCTACAAATATAATAAGGACCGCAAGGTGCCGCTGTATCTGTTGCAGGGAGTCGCAGTAAACGATTACGTGATGAATTCGCACCGTGACGCCTATGACAAAGACTTTTTTGACACCTTCCTTGCCGATTGCCGGACGGCCGTGGACGTTATTCACGGACGCAAGACCATAAAGCTCGGCAAAAATGCGGTTATGGGCACCGGCTCCTTCAGAAAGGACGTTTCGCCCTGGGTGATCGGTTACGTTTTGGGCAGTGATTGGGACAGCGCCACGATTGCCTACACCAATCACAACTTCAAGGATACCGAAGGTTATAATTCCTACAAAGGAAAGTTTATGTACACGGCCGAAAACGCAAGACCGTTTGAAGCGTTGCTGGCGCAAATCGGCGACAAGGTGCTTTCCTACGAAACCTCGAAGTACAAAACGCAACGCCTGATCTCCTTCAACAACTGGCCGTTGACCGACCCGTTTGACTACACCTACGACATCGACCGATACTTTGCAAAGGTCGGTGAAGTGGACGTTGAGAACATTCTTTGCACCGACAAGGTGATTTCAGGGCAGTTCGCCGCCTATCAGGCCTATACCTATTATCCCGATTTTCTGCAGTATACCGACGATTGGTCGGTAACGGGGATCGAGAAAAAGGACGGTTACAGAAACACCTACATTGCCTACCTTACCGCCCTTGTTAAGCACCACAAAATGCCGGTCGTCATTACCGAATTCGGGGTATCGACAGGCCGCGGTATGGCGCAGATTTCAAAATCGACCAACATCAATATGGGTAACACCACCGAAACGGCGCAGGGCGAAAGCATTATCGAATGCATGAAAGAAATCAAGGAAGCCGGCTGTGACGGATGCGTCCTCTTTAACTGGCAGGACGAATGGTGCAAGCGCACTTGGAACACGATGTATGCCGTGGACCTGATGCGTTCGCCCTACTGGTCGGATTACCAGACCAGCGGACAGTTTTTCGGGCTTTTGACCTTTGACCCCGGCGAGAAAAAGTCGATCTGCTACGTAGACGGCGACACTTCCGAGTGGAAGAAGAGCGACGTTGTTTCCACCAACGACGACATTACGCTTTCGATGAAATACGACGAAAAATTCATCTATTTCTACGCACAAAAGACCGGCTACGATTTCGCCACGGAAAAAATCGTCATTCCGCTTGACATTACGCCGAAATCGGGCAGTAGTTACTGTGAAAGCAACGGCTTGAAATTTGACCGCGGAGTCGATTTCCTGCTGACGATTGACGGAAAAGACAACTCCCGCGTGACCGTTCAGGAGCGTTACGAGGCGCTTCGTTCCACCTACAGCGAAGCGGTCTACAAGATGAACACCTACTTTGAGTATAACGTTCCCGACAAGCATTCACCGAAATTCGTAAACATTGATATGCTGTTGGACATTTCCAACGAACTGGAAGTGGGATTCACGGACAAAGAGGCCGTGAAATACGAAACGGGCAAGCTGGTGCAGGGTATTGCCAACCCCGAAAAGGAAGGCTATAACTCCCTTGCGGACTTCTGCCCGACGAAGGACGGCGTTGAAATTCGGATCCCGTGGCAGTTGCTCAACTTTGCCGACCCGTCGACCATGGAAATTCACGACGATTATTACAGCGGCAATTACGGAGTCGAGCATATTTACATTGATTCCATTTACGTCGGCGTTTCGGATACCACCGACCAAGGCCGTATCTCGCTTAAAAAGTACAACTTAAAGGGTTGGAAAAACGACGCCACCTACCACGAAAGATTAAAACCCGCCTACTACACGTTACAAAAGTATTGGAGTGAAGACAATGGTTGAGACCTTAATTTACATTTACCTGCTGATCTGTGTCAGTATGATTGTTTTTAACGTTGTTACCATCTTTGTTTTTCACCATCAGGACAAAAAGCTTTCCCGCCGAAGTGAAAATTTTAAGCAGGAAATCGAGGATCAGATCAAGCATAACGCCCCCGTTGACGAGGAGTATTTGAAGAAAAAGCTGAAAAAGGTCAAATACCTTACGGCATTTGAAAAAACGCTTGACCGCCTTTTCCAAGAGGACGAACAGCAGATTCGCGAATACATCGAATCCATTTATCCGGTTTTTGCGTATCTCACCTTTGAATATCTTGAGAAGAATCAGCTTCAGTCGGCCTATTTCCCCTTTTTGATCAAGAAATACGGCATTTTCAAGGGCAGCGGCGACGTTACCCTTTCAACCGAATTACTGAAATTGGTACACAGCAAAAACCTTTACTGCAAGGAAAACGCACTGGAAGCCATTTACACCATCGGCAATGCCGACGCCGTTTTGGAGGCGCTGGAAATACTGGACCGTGCAGAGCAGTATTATCATCAGAAGATGGTTACCGACGGTCTGCTGAACTTTTCGGGCGATTTTGAAGAGCTTGCCGACAAGCTGTGGCAAAAATTCCCGCGGTTTACCGTCAATATGAAGACCTCCGTTTTGAGTTATTTTCGGCTTCATTCCGACACGCAGGCGGCAAACGTCCTGCGTGTGATGAATGACAACCAGGAGGACCGCGAGGTACGGTTCTGCTGTATCCGTTATTTTGCACGGCACAAATATCAACCGGCCTATCAAAATCTTTTGGACTTTACACAGTACACCGAAAAAGATTGGGAGTACGCCGCCATTTCCGCAACGGCCCTTGCGACCTACCCCGGCGACAAAACCATTGAAACCCTGAAGGATCTTTTAAGAAACCGAAATTGGTACATCCGGTACAATGCGGCCGAAAGTCTTGACCGACTGGGCATGGATTACGAATCGCTGATCGATATTTTTTCGGGCGATGACCGATATGCTTCGGAAATGCTGCAGTACCGCTTTGACCGGCGAAATTTATCAGAACAGGAGGCGGTAACGGTATGAGTCCGGAAACCTTTGAAATTATTAAAAAAATACTGGAAATCGTTAACGTTTTCTTCGTTATTTATCTGATCGGTTATTCGACCTTTTTGTTCCTTTCGGTCGTTATCGGTTCTTCCGAGCTTTACAAAAAGCACAAGCAGGAAAAACTGCAAAATGCCATTACCGAAACCTATTATATCCCGATTAGCATTATCGTTCCCGCCCACAACGAGGAGGTCACCGTTGTGGAAACGGTACACTCCCTACTCTCACTGGAGTACACGACCTATGAAATCGTTGTGGTGGACGACGGCTCGACCGATCAGACGGCGCAAAAGCTGATTGAAGCCTACAATATGAAGCCCCTGCACCGCCCGATCCACCGCAGAATTGAATGTCAGCCGGAAGAATTCGTTTACGAATCCGTCGACCAAAAAGTGCCGATCACCTTGATCAGAAAGAAAAACGGCGGCAAGGCAGACAGCTTAAACATGGGCATCAACGCCTGCCGTTTCCCCTATTTTATCTGTATGGATGCCGATTCGGTGTTGCAGTACGATTCCCTCTTTAAAATCAGCCGACCGATCATTGAAAACCCGAACGTAGTTGCCGTGGGCGGTGTTGTTCGCCCCTCCAACAGTGTTACACTTGAAAACGGGCGGGTACTGAATTACCGTCTGCCGAAAAGCATTATTGCAAGTATGCAGGTGTTGGAGTACGACCGTTCGTTCTTAGCTTCACGCATTATGTTTGACAAGTACAACGGCTCGCTGATCATTTCCGGCGCATTCGGGCTGTTCAAAAAGGAGACCGTTATCACCGTCGGCGGATACGATCATTCTACCATGGGTGAAGATATGGAGCTGGTCGTAAAGCTGCACGAATTCTGCCGTGCTTCACAAACACCTTATCTCATTAAATACGCCAACGATGCGGTTTGCTGGTCACAGGCCCCCGAAAAGCTGCGCGATCTTCGCCGTCAGCGCAAGCGTTGGCATATCGGCCTTTTCCAGACCATGTGGAAGCACCGTGTGTTATTCTTAAACCCGAAATACGGTGCAGTCAGCCTTATTTCGTATCTGTATTTCTTAATTTACGAGCTTTTATCACCGTTTATTGAAATATTCGGTATTGCAACGGTCGTGGCGGCATACGTCACCGATTTGCTGAACGTTCCGTTTATGATACTCTTCTTCCTGATATACGCCGTGTTCGGCTGTATATTGACGATAACGGCGTTCTTTGCACGAACGTACACGGCAGATTTGAAAGTCACGGCAGGTGAATTTCTGAAAGCGTCCCTTCTCTGCTTCTTTGAAACATCGGTTCTTCGTTTTATTATGGCCTGGGTCAGAGCCACCGCCTTTATCGGCTACAAACACAAAAAGCTGCATTGGGGCAAAATCGAACGAAAACAAATCAACATTAAATAGGGTAATGAGGATGAAAATTTCTAAAAAACTGATCGCGCTGTGCTTTGCGGTCATAACAATGCTTTTCGTTACGGTTCCGACATCGGCAAAGGTTTACACCACCGAAGAGCATACCAACGGTATCACGGTTTACGTTGCGGGAAATACCGATTTTTACCCCGTTGAATACTATGACGAGGGAGCCGAGGCCTACAAGGGGCTTTTCCCCGAATTGTTCAAGGATATTTCGGAAACCACGGGCATTGATTTTTCCTACATTGACGCAAAATCCAAAGACCGTCAAGAGCTTTGCCACAACAAGCAGGTGGACGTCGTTTCGGCTTTTGTTGACGATGAAATCAAAGACGTTGCCGGAAAGGTTGCCGTTTTCACTTACAAGGACGGCGAAAAAACGCATACGGTATACATCGGTTTTACCGACATTGCGGACAAAAGCGTGATCGACGCAGTTACAGCCGCTTTTACGGCAAAATCCGAAAACTACTGGCTTTCCAAGACGTTGCTTTACACCACCGAGCCGCAAACGCATGTGCCGCTGTGGAGTTATTTCATCATCGGCGGAATCGTTCTTACGGTCATTGTACTGGTTGTGCTTTTAATTCGGGAAAAACGCGCCGGCCGCAACAAAATTGACGACCAGCTGGACGTGTTGACCGGCATTGGCAACGACAAATATATGCGCAGCACCTACGACCACTTCATTTCGGATGCCGGCCGAAGCCTTTACTACTTTACCTACATTTCATTCGACGTACAGCGATGCGAAGAGTATTTCGGCACCTCGAGAGCAGAGGATCTGCAGTTGTATGCTGCCGCAACCATCAATGAAGCCACCGCCGACACCGATTTTGCCGCAAGAATTTCCAACGGCGTATTCCTGTTCTGCTTTGAAGCTTCCAACGATGAAACGGCAGAACTGCGACTGAAGGAAATCATCGACAAGATCCGCAATTACGAGTTGGCATCATACTCCGAAAGTTTCAACTTTTTCAGAGCCGGTGTTTATCATCTGGACGTTGAAAAGGCAGCTTACGAAATTGCCGTTTCAAATGCCAAGGCCGGATATTTGTGCGCCGTTAAGGAAAAGAAGGACATTGTTTTTTCGACCAAGGAATTGCTCAAGGAAGAGTCCCTGCAAAACCGCCTGAAAGAAAAGCTGTCAACGGCTATCGACCGCGGCGAGTTCGAGATTCACGTGCAGTTCATCTACAACACCGAGCAGCAACGTTTTTCGGGTGGAGAGGTGCTTTCCCGCTGGAAAAACCCGCAGGACGGTCTGCTTAGTCCGGCTTATTACATTGAAAATATGATCAAGCTCGGTATCATTGACAAGCACGACTTTTACATACTGGATAAAACCTGCCAAGTGCTTGATAAATTAAAGAAAAACGGCATCAATGATTTCCGCCTTTCCTGCAACTTTACGAGAATGACCATTTCCAGCGAGAATTTTATTGCCCGCTTAAGAGAAATCGTCAAAAAGTATGACTTCGACTACAACAATCTTGTTTTTGAAATCACCGAGGATTCGTTGGTTGACAATCAGACCATCACCTATCGAAATATTCTCGACTGCCAAACGGCAGGCTTCCGCATTGCGCTGGATGACCTCGGCAACGGATTTTCTTCTTTCAAAGACCTTTGCGATTACCCGATCGACCTTGTAAAGGTTGACCGCCACATTATTTCAAAGGCGGCAACCGACCGTGGCTTTGCGCTGATTAAAGGACTCTCGCATTTGGCAGAGGAATTGAATATCGAGTTATTGTTCGAAGGTGTTGAAACCGAGGAAGAAAACGAGATCCTTTCAAGATGCACCTGCACTTATATTCAAGGCTATTATTATTCCCACGTGTTCCCGCTGAATCAGGCGATGGATTATTACAGAAACCATCCCGAAAAATTCAAAAGAAAGGTCACCGTAAAGCAATAACGGCGGCACTACGACCGAAGCGTTCCGTATCGGTCGGTTGATTACGGCGCAATGCTTGATTTTTTACCGAAATAGTGATATACTATAAATGAAATCAATTTGTAAAGGAGTTTTTACAATGGGTAAAGGTTTAAAGTATGGTCTGTTAGGTGCTGTTTTGGGCGTTGCCGCTGTCGGTTTGGCTCCGTTCGAGCTGAAAAAGGACGAAGAGGGCAACCTGAAATACAAGTCTTTGTTACTGGGCATTGAAAAGGGAACGAACGAAGATGGCGAATGCGAAACCACCATCACCTTCTTCAACAAGCCCGATATGGAAAAAGTCAGCAATGCTGCCGGCAAAGTAACCGAAAAGGTTACCGAATTTGCGGGCACTGTTACCGACAAGGTAAAAGAAACCGCCACGATGATCACCGACAAATTCAAGAGCGGTGACGATTCGGTTGTGTTGGAATTCTGCGATGACGACGATGCCGCCGAAGCGGTTGCCGAAGATCTTCCGCAGGAGGACGCTCCCGCAGAGGAAGCACCTGCTGAAGACGCTGAATAATAAGACGCCAAAAATCCCGCATCCTGCGAAAGCAGAATGCGGGATTTTTTTATTCCTTAAAAAAGTCCTTGACCTTATCGGTAAAGCTTTTGCGTTTTTTATAGTTCTTTTCGTCGGTGACGCTGTCAAACTCTTTCAGTTTTTCGCGCTGTGCCTTGGAAAGATCCTTCGGCACCTCGACCACGATGCGAACGTACTGATCGCCCTTACCGGAATAGCGCAACCGCTGGATACCCTTGCCGCGCAGTTTGAATTCGTCGCCCGGCTGTGTGCCCTCGTGAATTTGGAACTTTACACGGCCGTCCAACGTGGGAACGGTGATTTCCGCACCCAAGGCCGCCTGCGCAAACGTAATGGGGATTTCGCAGTAGACGTCGAAGCCGTCGCGTTCAAAGATGGGATGCGGGCGCACGTTGACCGCGATGTGCAGATCGCCCGAAGGGCCGCCGTTTGCACCGGCATCACCGCCGCCGCGCACGTTGATGGTCTGACCGTCGTCAATACCGGCGGGGATATCCACCGTGCGTTCGACCGAGTTACGAATGCGTCCCTTACCGGCACAGGTGTGGCAGGGGTGATCGATGATCTTACCGCTGCCGTGGCACTGACTGCACGGTTGCTGGGACTGAATGACCCCGAACGGGGTACGCTGTGCGGTTTTTACCTGACCCGTGCCGTGGCAGGCCGGACAGGTTTTGGTATCGTGACCCGGCTCACTGCCGGTACCGTTACAGGATGTACAGTTATCGATTTTTGTAAACTTGACCGTTTTTTGGCAACCCTTTGCCGCCTCTTCAAAAGAGAGGTTGACCGCCGCCGAAGCATCGTTGCCGCGACGCGGGCCGTTGGGATTTGCACGCCCGCCGCCGAAACCGCCGAAGCCGCCGCCAAACATACTGCCTAAAATATCGCCGAGATCGCCAAAACCGTCAAAACCGAAACCGCCGCCACCGCCGTAGCCGCCACCGGCGCCGAAATTGGGATCGACTCCGGCGTGACCGAACTGATCGTAGCGGGCACGCTTTTCGCCGTCCGACAGCACTTCATAAGCCTCGTTGACCTCTTTGAAATGCTTTTCGGCCTCGGCATCACCGGGATTTAAGTCCGGATGATATTTTTTAGCCATCTTGCGGTAGGCTTTTTTCAGTTCGTCCTCGCTTGCCGACTTGTCAACACCGAGCACTTCATAATAATCTCTTTTATCGTCAGCCAAAACAAAATTCTCCTCTGATGAGATTCCCGAAATGGGGATGACGGGAGAGTTTGCACGCTCCCGTCAAGATTGTTATTTCAATTATTTCTGATCGTCAACGTCGGTGAAGTCGGCATCGTAAACGTTGTTGTCACCGGCAGCTGCGTTCGGATCAGGCTGTGCGCCGCCCTGGGCTGCCTGTGCTTCGGCAGCGGCCTTATACAGCTTTTCGCTGATGGCGTACAGTTCCTTCTGCAGATCTTCCTGCTTTGCCTTGATAGCGTCGATATCTTCGCCCTTCATGGCTTCCTTCAAAGCGTCTTTCGCGGCTTCGATCTTGCTCTTTTCATCAGCCGAGATCTTATCGCCCATTTCGGAAATGGTCTTTTCGGTCTGATAGATCATCTGATCGGCATTGTTGCGAACATCGACCGCTTCACGGCGCTTTTTATCCTCAGCCGCATAGGCTTCGGCTTCCTTGACCGCCTTATCAATATCGTCCTTGGACATATTGGTGTTGGAGGTGATGGTGATGTTGTTTTCCTTACCGGTGCCGAGATCCTTTGCCGAAACGTGAACGATACCGTTGGCGTCGATATCAAAGGTGACTTCGATCTGCGGGATGCCGCGCGGTGCCGGAGCAATACCGTCGAGGTGGAATACGCCCAAGGTCTTATTGTCCTTTGCGAATTCACGTTCACCCTGCAGGACGTGGACTTCAACCGAGGTCTGACCGTCGGCTGCGGTGGAGAATACCTGGCTCTTCTTAGCCGGAATGGTGGTGTTGCGGTCGATAACCTTCGTAGAAACTCCGCCTATGGTTTCGATACGCAGCGACAGCGGAGTAACGTCGAGCAGCAACAGACCCTTTACGTCGCCGCCGAGAACACCGGCCTGCAGCGAAGCACCGATGGCAACGCATTCATCCGGATTGATGCCCTTGAAGGGTTCTTTGCCCATGAAGTTTTTAATGGCTTCCTGAACAGCCGGAATACGGGAAGAACCGCCGACCATCAGAACCTTATTGATTTCGCCCTTTTGCAGACCCGAATCGGACAAAGCCTGACGAACCGGACCCATTGTAGCTTCTACGAGGTCAGCAGTCAGTTCGTTGAACTTGGCACGGGTCAGCGTGGTTTCGTAGTGCTTGGCACCCGTAGCATCAGCCGTAATGAAGGGCAGGCTGATATCGGTAGAGGTCATACCCGAAAGGTCGATCTTGGCCTTTTCAGCGGCTTCCTTAATACGCTGCATCGCCTGCTTATCGCCCGAAAGGTCGATGCCCTGCTCTGCCTTGAAGCCGTTTACGATGTAATCCATAACGCGCTTATCGAAGTCGTCGCCGCCCAAACGGTTGTTACCGGCCGTTGCCAGAACTTCCTGAACGCCGTCGCCCATTTCGATGATCGAAACGTCGAAGGTACCGCCGCCGAGGTCGTAAACCATAACGGTCTGATCGTCTTCCTTATCAATGCCGTAAGCCAAAGCAGCAGCCGTCGGTTCGTTGATGATACGCTTTACTTCCAAGCCTGCAATCTTACCGGCATCCTTGGTAGCCTGACGCTGTGCGTCGGTAAAGTAGGCCGGAACGGTGATAACGGCTTCGGAAACGGTCTGTCCGAGGTAGCTTTCGGCATCGCTCTTCAGCTTCTGCAGAATGATGGCCGAAATTTCCTGCGGAGTGTAGGCCTTATCGTCGATGGTGACCGTGTTGCTGGTACCCATATCACGCTTAATAGAGCTGACGGTGCGGTCCGGAATGGTGATAGCCTGACGCTTTGCGACCTGACCGACCAAACGTTCACCGGTTTTGGAGAATGCCACGACCGACGGAGTAGTTCTGCCGCCTTCGGCATTTGCGATAACGACCGGCTCGCCGCCTTCCATAACGGCAACGCAGGAGTTTGTTGTACCTAAGTCAATACCAATAATCTTTCCCATAATAAATATCCTCCTAAATAACTTTCAATTTGTTTTCGGTAATCAGTTTGCCACTTTGACCATGGCGGGGCGAACGACCGTATCCCCTAATTTGTAGCCCTGCTGTAAAACCTCGGCAATGACGTTTTCGCCAAACGATTCATCCTCGATGTGAAGCACCGCTTCGTGCAGATTGGGGTCAAACGCTTCACCGGCAACGGCGACCTCGGTCAAGCCGAACTGTCCGCGAAGCGCTGTAAACTGCTTGACGATCATTTCAATGCCCTTGCGGTAATCTTCGCTTTCGGGATCCACACCGGCGGCGCGGTCGATGTTATCCAGCACCGGCAACAGTTTTTTGATTAAATCCGCTTTGGCGATTTCCGCCACGCTCAGTTTTTCACGCTCGGTACGTTTGCGGTAGTTATCGAACTCCGCCGCCGTGCGCAAAAGCAGATCGCTTTTTTCATCTAATTCCTTTTTTAAGGATGCGATTTCATCATCCTTTTTGGATTTTTTCTTTTCCTTTTTCTCCGTGGTTTCCGGTTGAGGCTGCGCGTTTTGCGCTTCCTTTTTCGTTTCTTCCGGCATACGAGAACCTCCGTTCGTCAAAGTTTGTCTTTCCCTGACTTTTATTATTATAGCCGCTTTTTTCCAAAAGTCAAGCATTTTTTCGAAAATTTTTTGACTTTCTCTGACCTTTAAAAATCAAAAATGCCGTTTTCCCCTTTTATTATCGGGGATTTCGGCGGTTTTGGAAGAATAAAAAAATAGCGGATCTTTTGCAAAAAGACCCGCCAAAGCGATGATTTTATTCATTTGAAAGATCAAATTTTCGGGCAAAAAGGTCAAATTCCGGACTGCTTTTCAGGTCGAAGGTCAAACTTTTTCCCGTTTTCGGATGATCGAAAGTTAACTCTGCTGCGCACAGGGCGATTTCGTGAAAATTATCGTCTGCCCCGTAACGGTGATCCCCCAAAAGCGGAAAACCCCGAGAGGCACACTGCACACGAATTTGATGCGTGCGGCCCGTTTCCAATTCGATTCGCAGAACGGCCGTATTAGCACGCTGCTCGGTCACGCAGTAATTCAGCACGGCCTTTTTCACGCCGTTTCGCTGACGCTTGACCACGAACGATTTATTCTTTCGGCGGTCGTAATACAAAAGGTCGGTCATACTGCCGCTTTCGGGCAAAACCGTACCGCGAACGGCCGCAACGTAAACCTTTTTCATTCGGTGATCGGCAATTTGCGCCGAAAGATTCTTGACGGCGGCCTGCGTTTTGGCAAAAACCATCAGCCCAAGCGTCGTGCGATCCAGCCGATGCACGGGGAAAATCACACCGCCCGTTTGTTCGATCAGCAGTTCTACCATACTGTCGCTTCCCTTTTCATCACTTTGGGAAAGGACACCCTGCGGTTTTATCGCAACCAGTACGGCATCGTCTTGAAATAAAATATTCATTACATATATGCTTTCAGCAGGACGCCGGCCACACCGATGTAAATCAGCAGCGAAATGGCATCCACGATGGTGGTAATAAACGGACTTGCCATAACTGCCGGGTCAAAGCCGACCTTTTTGGCCAAAATCGGCAACGTACAACCGACCAGCTTTGCTACAATGACCGTAAAGAACAACGTGACCGAAACGGTAGCAATGACCAACATCATTTCCTTGGTATTACCGCTTCGTGCAAAGGAATGCAGCAGAAGATTATCCACCAAATACAGCTTGACGGCATTGACCAATGCCAGCACACCGGCACAGACCACCGAAACACGCAATTCTTTCCAAATAACCCGCAGTATATCCTGAAATTCGATATCCCCCAGCGAGATGGCACGGATGACCGTAACCGACGATTGACCGCCCGAATTTCCGCCCGTATCCATCAGCATCGGGATAAAGGCGATCAAAATAGAAATGGCGGCCAACTGTTTTTCAAAGCCGGCAATGATAGCCC
>JAKSQF010000100.1 GCA_024404235.1 Clostridia bacterium
AAATTTCGTGTCCCCCTGCGTGTCCCCTTCTTTATTAAAGGTGTAAAAGAAAAGAAGCCGCTTGTTTAGGCGGCTTCTTCTTTGGAGCGGACGACGGGAATCGAACCCGCCTCATCAGCTTGGGAAGCTGAGGTTCTACCAATGAACTACGTCCGCATATAGAAATATCCTGCCGAACCCGACAGGATATTTTGGTGCCGGCGGTGGGACTTGAACCCACACGCCATTGCTGACAACAGATTTTGAGTCTGTCTCGTCTGCCATTCCGACACGCCGGCATCTTGGCAACGAATAGATTATACACGATTCGTTGCACAAAATCAAGTGTTTTTTTAAACTTTTTTAAAAAATTATCCGAGAATCGAAAATTCGCCGCCCTCAACGGTCATAATACCGTTCTCAACACGACCACCAAAGCGCTCCAAAGCCTGCAAAAATTCATTCGGCAACGGCATTTCAAAATTTTCATAACCAACGTTTACCGCAACCAAAACCGACCTTTCGCCCATTCGCTTATAAACGATTACCCCATCGTTCACGCAAATTGGCAGATAGGCACCCTCTTCAAAGGCGGTAAACTTTTTGCGAATTGCACCGAGTTTTTGATAAAACTCGGTCAACTGTTTGTCGGCATTTTCCCACGGAAAAGCGCCGCGACAGAAAGGATCACCATAGCCCTGCATACCGGCTTCATCGCCATAATACAGCGACGGCACCCCCGGCAAGGTATACTGCAAAACTGCCGCCTGCTTCAGCCGACGCACGCCAAGTGCATATTCTTCAGCCGAAAGTTGCTGCCACGATTGCCACGCACGGTCACCCTGCGCTTCGCCTTTGCCAAGGCGGGTCAAAATACGGGCAGTATCGTGCGTGCCGATATGATTCATCAAGAGTGCCACTGATTGCGGAGGATAATTTTCAAGCACCGTGCAAACGGTCGCGTTTAAATCCTTTGCCGAACCGCCCCGCACAAAGCGAACGATAGCCTCGGCAAAAGGATAATTCATCACGGAATCCAACTGACACCCCAAAAGAAAGCGTCGGCGCGCACCGTAGCTGATTTTATTGGAAGCATCCTCCCACACCTCGCCCAACAGATAGGCTTGCGGATTTTCGGTCTTAATCGCCGTGCGCACGGCATCCAGGAATAAATCGGGCAATTCATCAGCAACATCTAAACGCCAACCACGCACACCGCAACGCATCCAATGACGCAAAACGCCGTTTTCACCGGTGATAAACGACATAAAATCAGCATTTTCCTCGCAGGTCTCCGGTAACGAGGGTACACCCCACCAAGCACTGTAATCATTCGGAAAACGGTTGAACTTAAACCACGAATAATAGGGCGAATCGGTACCGTTATAGGCGCCAATCGTATCATAGCGACCCTTACGGTTAAAATAACGGCTGTCGTCCCCCGTATGCGAAAACACACCGTCTAAAATCACCGAAATGCCGTGCTTTTCAGCCGTCTTGCAAAGCGCTTTCAAATCGTTTTCATCCCCGAGCATCGGGTCGATTTTCATATAATCCGCCGTGTTGTAACGGTGATTGGAATGGGCTTCAAAAATCGGGTTCAGATAAATGCAGGTGACCCCAAGTGAAGCGAGATACGGCAGTTTTTCGGTAATGCCGGCAAGATCACCGCCGTAATAGTCATTACCGAGCGACAGCTTTTCATTCGTCTGGCGGTATTCCGGTTGCTTTTGCCAATCGTCACACAAATATCGGTCTGCCGGAACGTCATTATGTACCTTCCCGCTTTTGCAAAAGCGATCGGGAAAAATCTGATAAATCAAGCCCCCGCGCAACCAATCGGGCGTCGTATAATCCGCATCATAGACGGTTTGCTGCCACCAGTCACCCTCTGCACGGTCATATTCACCCAAACTGCCGACCTTATTCACAAAGAAATGTCCATAGTCACTTTCATAGCGAAACGAATACCAGTAAAGGCCTGTTTCAAGGGAAACTTCGGCATCGTAAAAACGATAATCCTCCAACCATTCGGCCGGAGTCATTGCGATTTCAACCGTATCGCCGTCATCGGCACGGTAGCGCAAAAATGCCGTGTGAACACCGGCATCACGATGCAACAAAAGCCGTAACCGCAGAGTAACCCCTGCAGCCACGGCACCGATTTCGGAACGGTATAAAGAATTCGTTGAATCAAACGGATAATACTGCATTATTTCAACGGCTCCAAATGCCAGATATTCTTGGCATAGTCATCAATTGAACGATCGGACGAGAAAATGCCCGATTTTGCAATGTTAAACAGCGACATACGATTCCAAACGTCGCGATCGGCATACAGCTTTGAAGCTTTGTTTTGAACAGCACAGTAATCGGCATAGTCGGCCAACGCCATATAATGATCAACGTTTTTCAAAGTGTTATAAATGTTATCGAACGATTGACCGGCAAGTCCGCGGCCAATGAAATCCAATGCCTCACGCAGATCGTGATTATTCTGATAATAACCCGCCGGTGAATAGCCGTCTCTTTGCAGACGCAATACTTCGGGGGTCTGCATACCGAAAATAAGAATATTATCGTCACCGACAGCCGAATGGATCTCGACGTTTGCACCGTCCTCGGTTCCCAAGGTTACGGCACCGTTCATCATAAATTTCATATTGCTGGTACCGCTGGCTTCGGTAGAGGCAAGTGAAATCTGCTCGCTGATTTCGGCGGCAGGAATCATCAGTTCTGCAAGTGTAACACGGTAGTCTTCCACAAACAGCATCTTCAGGCGGTCGTTGACCGTGCGGTCGTTGTTGATAACCTCGGACAGCTTATAAAGCATCTGGATGATCTCTTTTGCAAACAGATAGCCGGGGGCTGCCTTTGCACCGAACACATAGGTTTTCGGCTGGAATTCGGCATTCGGATTATTCTTGAGATAAAGATAATCCGAAATAATATGCAGCGCATTCAAATGCTGACGCTTATATTCGTGCAGACGTTTGACCTGCATATCCAACAAGGAATTCGGATCTAACAATACGCCGTATTCATTCTTAACGTAGTTCGAGAAACGGACTTTATTTTCGTGCTTGATTTCACCCAAGCGATCCAAAACAGCCTTATCATCTGCAAAAGCAGTCAGTTTTTCCAGTTGCTTGGTATCCTTGATGAAATCCGGCCCGATCCATTCGGTCAAGGCGGCAGTCAAGCTCGGGTTAGCTTGACCCAACCAACGGCGGTGTGCTATACCGTTCGTGACGTTGGTAAACTTTTCGGGTGTCATTTTGTAATATTCTTTAAAGAGCTGATCCGTCAAGATTTCGCTGTGAAGTTTAGAAACGCCGTTGACGGTGTGGCTTGCGGCAACGCAGAGGTTAGCCATACGCACAACCCCGTTGCTGATGACGGCAGTGCGTTCCACAACACCGGCATCCTCGGTCTTTTCCCAAACCTCAGCACGGTAGCGGTTATCAATCTCACGAATGATCTGCAGAATTCGCGGCATACGGGCACTCATCAGTCCTTCGGACCAACATTCCAGCGCCTCGGGCATAATGGTGTGGTTGGTATAGCTGACGGTACGCGTCACGATATCCCACGCCTTATCCCAAGCATAACCGCATTCATCCAGTAGGAAGCGCATCAGCTCCGGAATAGCCAATGTCGGATGCGTATCGTTGATGTACATCGCGACCTTTTCGGGGAGAGTAGCCAGCGTGTTATACTGACGCAAATGGCGGTTCAAAATATCCTGCACCGAAGCGGAAACCAAAAAATACTGCTGACGCAGACGCAGAGATTTACCTTCATGGTGGTTATCCTCCGGATAAAGCACCTTGGAAATGGCTTCGGCATTGGCGCGTTGTTCCAAAGCGCGGGCATAATTTCCCTGATTAAAGGCCGACATATCAAAATCGTTGCATTCAGCACTCCACAAGCGCAGAACGTTGACCGATTTACCATCCTTACCGGCCACCATCAAGTCATACGGCATAGCGTGAACATTCAAGTAATCGGTATGCTCAATGTGGTGATAGTTGCCGTCCCACCATTCATTGATCTTTCCGTCAAAGTGAACGTCCACCGCGGAACCCGGACGAGGCTGCAGCCAAATGCCGCCACCCGGCAACCAGAAATCGGGCATTTCGGTCTGCCAACCCTCCACCAGCTTTTGACGGAAGATACCAAGCTCATAACGAATGCAGTAACCCATTGCAGGATAACCGCCGGTAGAAAGTGAATCAAGGAAGCAGGCCGCCAATCGACCGAGGCCCCCGTTACCGAGGCCGGCGTCCGGCTCGTGCTCGTAAAGGTTATCTAACTTTACTTTATACTTTTTCAAGGCCTTTGCCATGGTTTCGGTCAGTTCAAGATTATACAAACTGTTCTTCAATGAGCGGCCCATCAAGAATTCCATACTTAAATAATAAACGGTTTTTGCGCCCTGATTGTCAGCTTCTTTCTTGAAAGCCGCACGGCGTTCGCTCATAATATCAAGCAGCACCAAAACACAAGCCTTGTAAAAAATCTCATCCGAGGCTTGGTCGGGGGCAATACCGAAATTATGCGAAAGCTTGCGCTCCAGCATATCTGTCAGCTGGGATACAGTATATTTTGTCATAAAGCATTCCTCCACAGACTTTAATCAGCTTTTATTATTTCCTTATTATGATACAATATTCCAAACCATTTTGCAAGTAGTATCGACAGAATAATTTTGGCTGTTTTTTAGTTATATTAAACAATTCATTTTTGAAACTGAATTGTTTTTCAAAAAAACTTGTGAAAAAGCAACAAGAAACAAGCAAAATAATAAAACAACAGACGGCTGCTTGCGGCAACCGTCCGATTTTGTTTTTGAAATATTTTCGCCCACGATCACAAAAACGGCGAAAACAGATTGAGTATCGCCCGTTTCAGCCGACGGTACCACGGTTCCTTCAGCCACTCCTCCAAAGTGATTTCGTGACATTGGTCGAAAAGCCCGACGATGTTATCCCGAATCTGCGTTACCGCTTCGGTATTGGAAATCCAAACGCCCGACTCAAAATGCAGTGCAAAACTGCGATAATCCATATTGACCGTGCCGACGGTTGCGACCGAATCGTCCGAAACAAACAGTTTGGAGTGCATAAAGCCCGGTGTGTATTCGTAGATGCGCACACCCGTTTCCAAAAGTTCACGGTAATTGTACTGAGTCACCGGATGAACGTACCATTTATCCGGAACGTGTGGCGTGATAATACGAACGTCAATACCCGACTTTGCCGCCATGCGCAGTGTTTGGATCATGGTACTGTCGATAATCAGATACGGCGTTGTAATATAAACGTATTTCTGTGCCGTATTGAGAATTTGCATATAAATGCCCTCGGCCGGATCGTTATCACCGATAGGATCATCGCAATACGGTAGTGCAAATTTTTCGTTATTGATCATATTTTCGGCCAAGTGGGACTGAAAATCGATACCGTTCCCCGTCGTAAACTTCCACATCGCGCAGAACATTGCCAAGAAACTGCGAACGGCATCACCGCGAAGCATCAGCGCACAGTCGACCCAATAGCCAAACCGTTCAATGCGGTTGATGTATTCGTCGGCAAGGTTCAATCCGCCGGTAGCGGCGACCTTGCCGTCAATTACCACGATTTTGCGGTGATTGCGGTTATTCATAAAGATATTGATGGACGGGCCGATTTTGTTAAAAACGGCAACCTCAATACCCGCCTGCTGAACACGGTCGATAAAGTCATTGTGCTGGCGCTTGATGGAACCGAAATCGTCAAACAACAGTTTGACTTCCACTCCGTTTTGGGCTTTTTCTTTCAAAATTTCGAAGATAGCCTCCCACATTTCGCCTTCGGCAACGATGAAGAATTCCAAATAGATGTACTTTTCCGCTTTGGAAAGTTCCTCTAAAAAGCGAGGAAAGAAAACCTCGCCGGGAGAAAGAAATACCATTTCGGTATTACGAAACAGCGGACAATTCGCTTCGGCGGAAAGATAGTCGGCCTGACGGGAATGAATGATATCATAATCATGCAACAGATCGTGAATACCGTCATCTTCGTTGATTTGTGCGAGATAGTATTCCTCGCACTGCAACATCCTTTTACGGAAATTCGGCAATACCCGGCCGCCGCCGAACAGCAGAAATACCGTAATTCCGAAAATCGGGAACACAAGAATAAAAATAATCCACGCAATTTTATAGCTCGGATTTCCACGGCGATTGACAATGAAAATTACGAGAATGCCGCCCAATATTTCCGAAACCATGTAGATATACCGATAAACAAGGTTGCCGGTATGCTGAGTAACGTGATATGCGGCCATAAAAAGCAGGAAAAACTGAACCAACAACAGAATTGCCGATACAATATGCCGTGATTGAAACCGGATGCCGCGTTTATTCTTTACGTGCACGCGCATTTTCATTCCCCCTTTTGCCCATATTGTACCACATATTTCCGCAAATTTCAAATTTTTCTTGTATTTTATAATATTTTCAAATATTTAATGGTAATTTATTGAAAACTGTGCTATAATAATGAAAAACTATTCGGAGGTTTTTTCCTATGTCGGCAAACGTCACCGTTTTGGGAGATTATATCGAAGGGTTGTATTTAAAGGACGAGCGCTTCAGCACGACGCTGTTATCCTTTAATTTCTATCTGCCGCTGAACCGTCAAAAGGTTGCGGCGCAGGCTCTACTCCCCTTTATTTTAACGACCTGCTCAAAAAAATATCCCGATTTTTCGCGATTGAATTACAAACTGAATAAGCTATACGGTGCAAGGCTGGGCGCCGCGGTCGAAAAAATCGGTGATTTATTGCTACTTAAAATGACCGTTTCCACCATACGGGATCAATTC
>JAKSQF010000101.1 GCA_024404235.1 Clostridia bacterium
TTTCTGACAACTCATACAGCCGATGCGGTCACGGACTGCATTACCTTTTAGTTCAATCAATTCGGCAGCCAAACCTGCATCCACAGCGCCCTTCAAACATTCATGCGCCAAGTATTCCGAATTACTGCCGTTTCTTAAACTGCTTGAAATAATCAATACCTTTTTCGGCATACCGTTTCCTCCTATGTAATTTATTGCTATCAATATAACACGCCGTGGGATGAAATGCAAGAAAAGGATTGAAAATGCAAGTGATTTTCAGCTTCGTAACCGTCATTTCGGCAAATCGCCGTCCGCCCCGTCGATGCGGGTAGTGGACTTTTTCATTTCCAAAAACATTTTTCTGGTTTCAAGCGGGGAAACGCCCATGTATTTTTTATACGTTTTGCAGAAGTACGGCTCAGAATTAAAACCGACCTCGGAGGAAATGACCGAAACCGATTTGTCGGTTTCCTTTAGCAGGGCGCTGGCGATTTTACAGCGAATCCGGTTAAGAGTGTTGATGATACTGTCGCCGTATTCCTCTTTAAAAGCGTGTGAAATGGTGTACTTGTTTACCTTAAAATGGGAACAGATGCCCGCCAAGGTGATGTCTTGCTGATAGCGGGAGGTCAGGTACTCGTAAATTTCCGCCAAGGAATGCCTTTTGGCAAACGGACTGGCGTTTTTTGAAAACAGTTCCGAATTGCGCAGCACAAACAACAGCATTTCCTCCAAATTGATCTGAATGGCGTAGTTCCAGTAATTGTCCTTCACGATCCATTCGTATTCGATTTTTCTGATAAAGTCAAAAAGAATCTCAAAATCCTTTTTCAGGTTGATCACAAAGCAATTGATGACCTCTTCCGATTTTTTTTCGGTCACCGAAAAGTTGTCGATTTGAATAACGGCATATTCCAATTCACATCCGGGAGCTGGCGACTCCGCACACATCATATTGGCGTTGTTGATCACAACGTCACCCTTTTCTACGGGAATTTTCTTTTCGTTCGTATAGAAAAAGCCTTTTCCGTCGGTAATGAAAAAGAGTTCGGTGTAGGTGTTGTAGTGCATTTGTGCCGTAAAACCCTCGTGATCGGCGTAACGGTACCGTTCGTAGTTGATAAATTTGAAATTCGGGTTGATTTCGGGCAGCGTATCAATAAAGAATTGTCGCATTTTACATACCTCCGTCGGCTTTTTGGTTATATTATAGACCAGTTTACCAAAAAATTCAATAGTTTAAGCAAGGATGTTACACAAAACAGCAATATTGTTATATAAAAGAAGGCGTTAATGTGATAAAATATACATAGAATAATATGACTAATAAAAAACAGGTGTAAACAAATGCTTGAACAGAATCCGGCGCCGGTTGCGATATGGGGCGACGTTGCCTTGGCACCCAATACAGAACTTTGCTTTTCTGTTACCGTTCCGAAGTCCGCTGATGCCAAAATACATATCATTGCAAAAGATATTTATAACCTATATATTAACGGCCGATTCGTCTGCTTTGGCCCTGCCAGAGCGGCCGAAGGGTATTGCCGTGTCGATTCGCCGGATATCGGTGCGTATTTGACCGAAGATGAAAATATCGTTTGCGTTTACGTCAAATCAATTTATTCCGGCACGCTTTCCTTCTGTAAGGAAAAACCGCTGTTCGGTTGCCTGATCGAATCCGCCGGAAAAACGGTTGCCGTGTCCGACGATTTTTCCTGCTACCTGATGACCGACAGCATCATTCAAACCGAGCGTATGTCCCGTCAGCGCGGTTTTTGTGAGGTTTACGAAATGGCGGTGCCCCGCGAAGCAAACGATTTTTCGCATTATCGCGCGGTCGCCATAAAAAAGACGGAGCAGCCACGGCTTTTGCCGCGGCGTGTCAGCTTTTCCACAAACGAAAGGCACGTTTTCGACGAGATAAAGGCCGGCACGGTTTCGTTAAAGACGGAAGCTGAAACACAGCGCTTATTACTTGAAAAGCAGGATTTTGGTGCGAAATTTGACGGATATGCAAGAAATTGCTGTGAATCGTTAAGTAGTGAATTTCTTTCCTTCCAATACGATAAACCGCAAGTAGAACCACAGTACGCCTATAAAATTTTTGACGGCAAGCACACCACCTGCGGCAAATTTGAAATAGAAGTCGAAGCCGAAAACGACGTTACGCTTTTCGTGACGTACGACGATCTGCTTGTAAACGGAACGGTGGATTGTTTTCGGGAAAAAATAACCCACGCATTAAAGTGGAGCCTGAAAAAGGGCAAGTATAAACTCCTTTCGGGGGACGTTTATTCGGCACGGTACGTTCAAATTGTTTCGGATGATATAGAAGCAATCAAGGCGGTATCCGTAATCGCCATTGAAAATAGCGACGTTTTGGCAAAGCATCGTACCGGTAATGAAAAGGTGGACGCAATTATTACCGCCGCCGAGCGTACGTTCCGCCAAAATGCTTACGATCTGCTGACCGACTGCCCTTCCAGAGAGCGTGCCGCGTGGTTGTGCGATTCCTATTTTGCCGCTAAAGCCGAGCGCTTTTTCACGGGACAGAACAGGGTCGAAACCAACATGCTTGAAAACTACCTGCTTTGTAATCGTCAGGCATATAGCCACGAAGGAATTATTCCGATGTGTTATCCTTCCCATATCACGCAGGAAAGCGAAAACATCCCCGGATGGACGCTGTGGTACATTTTAGAATTGGAGGATCACCTGAAAAGAACGGGCGATCGGGATTTTGTTCAAAAGTTTTCGCCGCAGCTGACTGCTGTTTTTGAATGGTTTGCGGCATTTGAAAACGAGTACGAATTGCTGGAAAACCTGCCCAACTGGAACTTTGTTGAGTGGAGTCGAGCCAGCGATTACGTGGACGACGTCGGCATTCCGAATAACATCCTTTATGCCGAGGCTCTGCGGGCGGCAGGGGAAATGCTGAATGATAATGCGCTGACCGAAAAGTCCCGGCGAATTCGGCAACAGATCGTATCGCGTGCATTTAACGGCACGGTCTTTTGCGATAATCTTTTAAGAAAAGACGGCAAGCTGGTCGCTACCGAAAATCATACCGAACTGTGCCAGATTTTTGCGGCGTATTTCGGGATCATTTCGGAAAACGAAACGTTTATGCAAAACTTCTGCAACGATTTTGCCGATACACCGTACGCCGGTCGGTTGGACAAAACCGCTATGTTTATCGGCGAAATCCTGCGATTGATGACGTATTACAAGCTGGGCCGGTACCGAAAGGTCGTTGACTGCTGTATCGAAAAGTTTTCCGATATGGCACGTACAACGGGAACTTTGTGGGAATTCTTCAGCACGCAGGCCGGTTGTAACCACGGCTTTGCCGCAATTGTAGGAATGCTTTTGTATGATTCTTTTAATAAAATCGGAAAGGGGAGTAACGAATGAAAGCACGCAGGAAATTTGACAAATCAATGATATTGCCGTTCATTATATGCACCGTATACGCGTTGACGTTGGTTTATCCGTTTGTATATTTGTTGATCGGCTCGTTTAATACGCCGCTGAACTTTATATCGGATCCGCTCGGTATACCGAAAGAATTTCAGTTGCAAAATTTCAAAGACGTCCTGTTCCGCTTGGATGAGATCACCTACGACGAAAATCTTTCCCTTGCAAAAATGTTTTTAAATTCCATCACGCTGTCGGTCGGATTAACGTTAATTTCCATGGCACTGCAGTCGATGGGTGCGTATGTGCTTGCCAAGTACGATTTTCGCGGAAATAAGGCCATCTATCTGACCATTATTATTGCTTCCATGATCCCCACGGTCGGCTCACTGCCGGCGACCATGCGCTTGATGACCTCGGCACATCTGACGAATACCTATATCGGTATGCTGTGCCTGCAATCGGGTGCTTTCGGCGGGTGCTTCCTTTATCTGCACGCCTATTTCAAGTCCATTTCCTGGTCTTATGCCGAAGTGGCAATGATCGACGGTGCTTCCGATTTCTCGGTTTTCACCCGCATTATGGTGCCGCTGGCCGGTAAAGCCATTAAAACCTACGGTATTATTTGCTTCCTCGGTTTTTGGAACGATTACTGGCTGCCGTCGCTGTTCTATAACGAACATCCCACGTTGGCGGTAGGTCTGACCTATATTCAGACCTATGCGACTAGTCAGGCAAATTATCCGTTGCTGTTTGCGGCGATGATCACCATTATCGTGCCGGTGCTGATTTTGTTTGCTTGCTTCCAGAAACAACTTTTAGGCAGTGTTGCAGAGGGAGGGCTTAAAGAATGACGATGAATC
The DNA here is from genome assembly GCA_024404235.1 of Clostridia bacterium. Taxonomy (GTDB): domain Bacteria; phylum Bacillota; class Clostridia; order Oscillospirales; family Acutalibacteraceae; genus UBA737. Next base: position 4,263 of record JAKSQF010000101.1, read on the forward strand.
CTTCCATAAAAAAGAAAACTACTCCCCGCGAGAAGAAAAGACGTATTTTTATCGTTTCCATGTTGGCGTTGCCGGTATTGCAGTGGCTTGTATTTTTCGCCTACGTCAATATCAATTCGGTTTTAATGTCGTTCCAGTCTATCAGCTATTCTACGGGAAAAATCACTTGGACGCTCAAAAACTATACCAGATTCTTTAACGAGCTGACACAACTGCCGTATATTCGGGGCGCATTGAAAAATTCGTTTATTGCAGGACTGAACAACCTTCTCTTGGTGCTCATTTCGCTGATCCTTGCGTATTTCTTTTATAAAAAAATACCGGGCAGAAGCATTTTCAGGGTCGTTTACTTCCTGCCGTCCATCATTTCGATCGTTGTTTATACAATGGTATTTAAGTTTATCTTTGATACCAGCATCGGCCCGATCAATATCGTGCTTCAGAAGTTGGGTGTAGAGGCAACAAATCTGCCCGCCTGGTTCGGCGATACACATTTGGCGTTTCCGCTGATCATGCTGTACTGCCTTTGGGTGGGTACCGGCTACAATATCATTATTTTGGGCGCCGCCATGGAAAACCTGCCGGAATCGGTGATGGAATATTCCAAGCTTGAGGGCGTCGGAAAATTCCGTGAACTGTTCCAGATCGTTATCCCGATGATTTGGCCGACCCTTTCGGTCGCATTCCTCGGATGTATCACCGTTATGTTCTCGCTGTTTATTCAGGTTTCCTTGCTTACCGGCGGCGGTCCGGGCAATTCAACCTATACCGTGGCGTATATGGTCAACTCACTTGTATCGGGTTACAGCTCCGACCTCGAATGGGGCGCTACGATGGGACTTTGCTTCACGGTAATTGCGGCACCGATGGTAATCATCCTCAAAAAGATCCTCGACAAGGTCGGGGAACATTTCGGTTGTTGACATTAAAGGAGATGTACTGATGAAAAAATCAAAAAGCCTGTTATTGAAGTTATGCTCTGCCGGCTTGATTTTTGGGGTTTTATTATCCAATGCCGTCGTTTATGCGCTTCCGAAAACGATTACCGTCAAGGATGATTTTAACGATAAAAAGACGTTGTCTTCGGTGAATGAAGACGTTTGGACCGTGAACGGTGAATCCATCAAAACGGTTGAGCTTTCAAAACCGGGAAAAGTACTTCAGTTTAACGGTAAAAGCGTAACCGCCGAAACAGCTGTGCTGATGACCGACTGGTATTACGAAATCAAATCGCTTTCGTTCGATTTGAAATTGCCGGAAAATTCCGGCAGCAACGATATTTTCTTCTTCGATTTTATCGACGTGGATAAGCCGCGGGATTATTGCGGCGATTTCAGTCAAAAATACGGGGAGCCGACCTGCTATGAAACGTGGGGTAAAACGACCTTTTCTTCGGTGGCAGCGTTAAACGGCAAATGGACCGATTTCGGTTTCTCCTCCGATACCGTGCATAATCAGTGGGTTTCGGTAAAGGTTGAACCTGTTTCCGAAACGTCTGCAAATATCTACGTTGCGCCAAAGGGAAAACCCTTTACAAACAAACGCATCATCACCTTTTCGGGTAAGCATACGTTTTTGAACAGCGCCGTTGTTTTCGGCGATTATCAGTTTGTCGGATATCGGCTGGATAATATTGCGATCAAAACCGAATCGGCCTCTTTGAAGGAGGATTTTGAAGACGGCAAAAACGATCTGCTCAAAATGATTACCATCAACGAAAACACCGATAACTTCTCGTTTGATATCGAAGAAGAGGGCGGCGTTCGTAAGCTGGCATTTGTCGATTCTCCGGTGGATAACGGCATCATTTCCAACGAAGCCTTAAACGGCGAAAACGAGCATTTGAAGGATAACGACGTTGTTTTGAACACTACCTTCAATATGACCTTTTCGGCGGGCAGCAGCGGTGCGATTTCTTACGTTTTCGGTTTGGAATCGAACGACAGCAGCCCTTGCTGTGACAACTGGGCATACGTGATGGATCCGCAGGGCGGAAAGATCGTTCACTACGACGGTGACGGTAAAGAATCGGTCAAGGCAACGCACACCTACGGTTCCAAGGACGTCAGCGTTAAACTGACGCTGACCAAAGGCGGCAAGCTGACCGTTACCGCTAACGGTAAAGCCATCACGACAAACGGTGTTAAGCAGTACGAGGGTTATACCGGCTTCTCGGTGCGCAAGGATATTAAAAAGACGATTTATCTTGATGACGTCTTGATCAATAACACCTACTACAACGTGCTGACCACCAAGTCTATTCGGGACGATTTCAGCGAAAACCGTTTGGGTACGGTCGGCAATTCCGACTATGCCTTCAATGCCGAGGGCGGATCCTTCTCCGTCAACGACGGTGAATTGATTTTCAGCGGTCTTTCCGATAATTCCTTCTTCGGACCGGCTTATCCTTACGAAACCTGCGAGGTTTCCTTTAAACTGACCGGCATCTACACCACCGAAAATTCGACCGATGCTTTGAA
>JAKSQF010000102.1 GCA_024404235.1 Clostridia bacterium
TGGAAAATATGTTAAAGAAAAATATGAGAGCGCTTCTTCTGCCATTTCCAAAAAATGCAAACAGCGTAATAGTGTAGTTTTACCGCCGCCCGAAGATCCGATAATGGCGAGCACTTCCCCTTTTTCGAGAGAAAAATCAATCCCATTCAATACCTGCGCTTTTCCAAAATGCTTTTTCAAACCCGATACTTCTAAAAAAGACAAGATTTTCCCCTCCCTTAAATCTTAAAGTACGAAAGCTTCTTTTCGGAATAATTGAACAGCAAGGTCAAAATTCCACTGAAAGCCAAGTAATAAACCGCCGTGAAGAAAAGCGGCCAAATTTGACCGGAAATACCCTGCGATCCCTTCATAAATCCTTGACCTGCCCAAATGATTTCCTGCAGTGCAATAATTCGCGCCAAAGACGTGTCTTTCACCAAAGTAATGATTTCGTTGGACATCGGCGGAATAATGCGCTTAATCATCTGCAGAAGTGTCACTCTAAAGAAAATCTGCGATTTGGAAAGTCCCAAAACCTTACCGGCCTCCTGCTGACCGGCCGGAACGCCTTGAATACCACCACGGAAAATTTCCGAAAAATAGCAGGCGTAATTGACGATGAATGCAACTGCGGCAGCCAAAAAGCGGCCATCTTCACCGCCACCCCAAATCGGATTACCAAAGACTAATCCCGGAAAATAATAAATTATAAGCAACTGAATCATCAGCGGCGATCCGCGAACAATCCATATAACCGTTCGAACCAAGCCGCTAAGCGGTTTAAATCGCGACATTGACCCCAATGACAGAATCAAGCCTAACGGAATAGCGCCCAATAACGTAACACCAAATAGTTTCAACGTTTGTAAGGCACCGACATTCAGCGCCGAAAAAACGATTGGAAACTGTTTTACGATCGTATCCCACATACTTAAAAAACTTCCTTACAATGATATACCAAAAGCAGAGAGCACGATTCGATGCCCTCTGCTTTCTCTTAACTGAAGAATTTATAATTAGTCGATCAAGGCGGCTTGCACGCCATACTTTTCGGCAATTTCCTTCATTTTACCGTTTTCCTTGCATTCGTCAAAGAAAGCGTTAAGCTTTTCAACCAAATCAGAGCCCTTGCGGAAACCGACACCGTATTCTTCGCTGTTCAAAGAAGCGGTATAGGTCAAGTTTGCATAGCCTGTGCCTTCGCCAACCATTGCAGCGGCCATCAAGGAGTCGATGATAGCAGCATCACTGGTACCGCTGGCGACTTCAGTCAAAGCAGTAGCCTGATCCTTGACTTCGGTGAATTTGAAGCCGTTTTCTTTAGCCATCTTCATACCTGCAGAACCTGCTTCAACAGCAAAGTTGAGTTTCTTGCAATCTTCAGCAGTCTTATACTTGTCAGCAACATCAGCCTTAACAATAACGACCTGTGCATTGTTGCAGTATGCGTTCGAAGTAGCCATAGCAGCCTTAACTTCATCGTCAAGGGTCATACCGTTCCAAACACAGTCGATGCTCTTGCCATCGAGTTCCATGGTCTTGTTATCCCAATCGATTTCAACGAATTCGATCTTAACCCCAAGGCTATCAGCGAACAATTTTGCCATATCTGCGTCAAAGCCGATCCATTCTTTGTTTTCGTCCTGATAATCCATCGGAGCGAAATCGGTAATGCCGACCAGCAAGGTACCTTTATCTTTGACATATTCGCTGTCTGCCTTCTTCGAGTCAGCTTTACCGCAGCCGGCAAAAACAACCAACAAGGCTAAAGCCATAACGAGTGCAATAATCTTTTTCATAATAAAATACTTCCTTTCAATATTACCATTTGGTATACTGCTATTATACTTTATCGTGCTAAAGTTGTAAAGTGTTTTTTTATAAAAAAGTCACTTTCGTCGTTTTAGACAAAAGTGACTCACTAATTTAATCAATTTTAAATTATTTCTGTGGAATCAACTCAATAATTGCCGCCATATTTCCCCGCTTGCCACCCGTTGCGCGGTGAGAATGCAACTCATCATGCAAACAATGGGTACAAAGATCGGTTACATCAAGATGATCCTCCGAAATACCGCTTTCAAGCAAAATGATTCGGTTTGCCAACGGAAGATCCAACATATAGTGTCCGGCAGTAGTCGGTAAAAATACATCATCATAATTAAGCCCGGCTGCACAAAAAGCCTGATAAACCGGCTCGTCTACCTCATAACAGCAAGGACCGATGCACGGGCCGATAAATGCAATAATATCCTCCCGCTTGCAACCGTAATCTGCGACCATTTTATCGACTGTAACCTGCCCCATTCGTCCCGCAGTGCCGCGCCAACCGGAATGACTGTTGGCAATCACGCGTTTTACCGGATCGCAAAACAACAGCGGTACACAATCGGCGTACTGTGTCACCAAAGCAACGTTGGGCTCGTCCGTGATCAACCCGTCAACATCCTGAAACGTAACTTTGCTATACCCTGTTCCACAATCCGCAGAGGTAACCGAGCGTACGTTCGTTGTATGCGTTTGTTTAGAAAGAACCAAATGCGCAGTATCAATACCTACGGCATCACACAGAATTTCATAATTGCGAATGACGTTTTCACGTTCGTCGCCACGGTTGAAACTGAGATTCATTCTGCCAAACGGCTCCCCACTGACACCGCCCAAGCGCGTGGAAAAGGTATGCCGCACAACACCACACGCCGCTAATTTCGGAGAATTCAAATAACAAAGGTCTCCCTTTCGGCAGACCTTTAACGATTTACTGATCATAGCATTTCACCGGGAACCACAAAAATTTCCTCACACAGTTGATTGGAATTTGCACGGAAAACATCAGCTGTTTCCTGACCGAAATCCCTTGCAACTGCCTCCAACGCATCTTTCATCAAAGGCGGACGATGATCCGGCGAATGCGTATCGGTTGCAATATAAGAAATATACCCTTTACGCACAAGCTTTTGTGCCTGCTTTTTGAAAACACCGGAGACCAATGAACTGGCATTGACCTGTGCAACCGCAAAGCCCTCATCAATCAGCTTTAAGATTTCTTTGAACCCTCGCTCTGTTGCAAAACGCTCAAGATGTGCCAAAATCGGCACTAGGCCAAGACGGTCATTCAAATCACGAATATCCCGCAAAATATCCGCATCAATTTTGCAGGTCGGCAATTCCAACAAAATATAATCCGAATGGCAGAGGGTCAATGCTTTCACACCCTGACTTTTGCCGATTCCGGTAAAGTAGAAAACCTCACTGCCGAGCGAAAGATTCGGCACGTCCAAACCTTTTGTGGCTTCGCGCACACGCAGGTACGCATTTGTGACCAATTCGCTATATTCTTCGATGCTGTGAAACATTGCGTAAAAATGCGGCGTTGCAATCACATCGGTTATGCCCTGTTGGTACATCTGTTGTAATAACTGCACGGACGTTTCCAGGTCCTTTGCCCCATCATCAACCTCGGGCAGGATATGGGAATGAATATCCATCAACCGCATAATTACGCCTCCTTTCACAGTTTAACCGCTTGCTTACTCGGGTTTTTGATCTTGACTCTTCCGTCGTGCCGCTTCGTCGTAACCGCCATAACCGTAACCATAGCCACCGTAACTGCCATAGCTGTTATAACCGCTATAACCGCCGTAACGGCTGTAACCATAACGACCGGCCTTTTTACCGTATGCATATTTACGATACGAATAACGACGATTTTTCTTAGCATTGACGCCGTTCATAATGGTACCCAAAACGGTGACGTCTGCAAATTCCGCCGCTTCCAAAGCGTGTTCAAACGCTTCGTGCGGTGTAACAAAGTCACGCACAACGAAGACCATACCGTCGGTTACGGGAGCAAGTGCCAAAGCATCCGCTACAACGTTGATCGGCGGAGTATCAATAAAAATATAATCATATTTTTTACGGCAGAATTCAATAAATTCCGCAAACTGCTTCGAGCCCAATAATTCCGACGGGTTCGGCGGATAGGGACCGGCCGTCATAATATCGAGGCTGTCATTAATATGCTCGACCGCATCCTCAAACCTTGAAAAGCCGACCAGCACGTTTGCCAGACCGTCTTTGTTTTCAAGTTTTAATTTTTTATGCACAGAAGACTTGCGAAGGTCAGCATCAATCAACAATACCTTCCCGCCCAACTGAGAAAAGGTAATAGCCACATTGACCGTTGTAGTTGATTTACCTTCACCTGCACCTGCACTGGAAAAAGCAACGACCTTGCCGTCATTTTGTGCCAATAAAAACTGAAGATTCGTACGGATCGCTTTATAAGACTCCACAACGGCAAAGGAAGCTTTTCGACTGCCGGAGGGTTCGGCTTCCTTCTTCGAATTGGATGGTCTCAGCATATTTTTAAACTTATTTTTCTCCGTATTCATAGTAATACCCTCCCTTGCTATTATGCGATTTAAAGGCAACATTTGACTCGAAATAAGGAACCGCACCTAAAAGCGGCACTTCATAATGTGCGGTAAATCCTTCTTCGCCGGCGATAACATTATCTCCAATATCAATCAAAACAATGATGACATAGGTCAATACCATACCGCAGAAAGCAACCAACATTACAATAGAGCGGGTTTTCGGATCGGTTTGCCGCGCACCCGATCTTTCAGTCAGCACATTGACCGGTTTTAATTCGGTACTTTGGAAGGCTTCACGAATATCCTTTTCCGCAATCACGGCAAAAAGACGTGCAATTCGTACGGCATCCTTCGGATCCTCGGCAGAAATGGAAAGATCAAGGAAAAAAGTCTTATCCTCACGTGTTCTGACATTTGCCATATTTTTCAGTTCACTTGGTCTATACTTCTTGCCGCTCGGATACTCTTTTGCCCAAGTGTCGGACAGTTCTGCATAAATTTCATTGGTACGCAAATAATTTACATACGTGTCCATCATATTGATCGACAAATTAAACTCATTATTACTGCTTCCGTTGGCAAGAGTACTATCCGAAACGTTTGTACCGAAAAGCATTCCGCCGTTTGTAACCATCAAAGATGTTTCGGCATAGTAACGCTCGGTTGCAACAAAACGGCAATAACAAAATGCAATAGAACCAAATGCCACTAAAGCAGCAAGCAAGACAATCCACCGACGCCAAGCCAATTGAACCAAATATGAAATTGTTAATTCTTTCATTTGACCATCACCCTATATTAAAAAAATCTAAAATATTATATCATAATTACAGACCAATTGCAAGATAATTTATCGAGTTAAATTTAAGTTTTTATTTTTTCACATGCTGCAAATATCTGTGAATAATTGTCGTAAGCATTATTATAAACCTCGATAACGGCATTTCCTTGATAATGCAGATCTTGCATCCGACTAAACAAGCCTTCAAAATCAAAATTGCCGTTACCCGGCAGCAAGCAATCCCGTTCAGCAGTATGATCGCTGATATGCAAATGGCGGATATTTTTACCGACGGCATCGATCATATCAAAGGCGGTATATCCGTTGCGGATGCATTGCTTGACGTCCAGGCAAAAGCCGACCTGTTCGCCGAGATTTTTCTGCATCATTTTCAAAAAATCAAGTTGTCCGGCACGAAAGCCGCGCACGTTTTCGTGCAGAAGCATTGCACCGCCGGATCGAACCGCTTCGGCAACACGCATATAGCGTTCGCAATACTGTTCCTCATTGAGAATGCCGTTATCCTTGCCGCCGTGCAATATGACGTATTCGGCACCCAATTCAGCGGCGATTTCTCCGTAACGGCGAAATTCATCCAATCCGATTTGCAGGCGCCGTTCATAGTTGGAAAACAGCATAAAAGACTCCGCCAAAGAGTTTGTCGGGTGAATGGAAACGATGGGCAAATCATACTGCCGAGCCAGTTCGGCCAGCATCTTCACAAAGGGCGGTTTCAATTCCGATTCGGCATTAAAGAATATTTCCGTGCAGGAAGCACCGTTTTCACCGACCGTTTTCAATGCCTCTTCGGTCGGCATCGGATAAAGGCAGGCGGTTGACACACCGATATTCATTCCGTAACCTCCTTCGGCGTGACATATACCGTTTGATTGGTCGTATAAATGACCATACCCGGCAAAGCGCCGTTCGGTTTTTTAACGAATTTGACCGGTGTATAATCGACCGGCACCTGCGCCGACGCTGTCGCCTTGGAAAAATAGGCTGCAAGATTGGCGGCATAAAGGATCGTTTCTTCCCCGACCGACTTTCCATCACAGAAAACGATTACGTGCGAGCCGGGAATATTCTTGACATGAAACCACAAGTCGTTTTTGGCGGCAATGCGGGTCGTCAAGCGATCGTTTTGTCGGTTGTTTTTGCCGACCATAATGCGAAAGCCCTCAGGTGATACAAAAGTACGAAAATCCTCCTTCGGGGGCTTTCTTTTCTGCATTCGTGCCGCCCGCAGATAACCCGTATCGACCAATTCTTCCCGAATCTCGGCAAGATCGCTTAAATCGTTACTGCGCTCGATGGTTTCAAGCACCGATTCCAAATACTCTATCTCCCGTTCATCGCGGTCGATCAATTCGGTCAACGTCTGCTCTGCCGTGTAGCTTTTTTTATAGTCTTTAAAATACTTTGCCGCATTGGTCGACGGCGACCACGCCGGATTCAGCGGAATGGTGATCATACTCAATTCCGGATCATAATAATTCTGCACGA
>JAKSQF010000103.1 GCA_024404235.1 Clostridia bacterium
GTCCATTCCGCCGTCATAAAGTCGTCGGTGGTCACGGCACGCAATGCCACGGTGTAACCGTAGGTACGGGCGTCACCCATAACGCCGACCGAACGCAGGTCGGTCAGCACGGCAAAGTACTGATTGGTCATCTTTTCAAGTCCGGCATCTGCAATCTCTCCGCGGAAAATCGCATCGGCCTCACGCAGCAGATCCAATTTGTCCTTGGTGATTTCACCGATCACACGCACGGCAAGACCGGGGCCCGGGAAGGGCTGACGCCATACCAACTCGTGCGGGATGCCTAACTTTTCGCCGACCTCACGCACCTCGTCCTTAAAGAGGTCACGCAGCGGCTCTGCAATGGATTCAAAGGAGATCACGTCCGGCAGACCGCCGACGTTGTGGTGGCTTTTGATAACGGCCGAATCGCCCTTACCGCTTTCAATGACGTCGGGGTAGATTGTACCCTGCGCCAAAACGTTGATGGTGCCGAGCTTTTTGGCTTCATCTTCAAATACGCGGATAAACTCTTCGCCGATGATCTTGCGCTTGCGTTCCGGCTCGGTCACGCCGGCCAATTTGGTCAAGAAGCGTTCTTCTACGTTGGCACGCACCAAATTCATACCGAACTTTTCGCGGAAGGTCTGTTCGACAAAGTCGCCCTCGTCCTTGCGCAAAAGACCGTGGTCAACAAATACGCAGACCAAATTTTCACCGATGGCGCGGTTCAAAAGAACGGCCGCAACCGAGGAATCGACACCGCCCGAAAGCGCCAACAGCACGCGCTTGCCCTTTAATTCTTCACGGTAACGCTCGACCGAACGCTCGATAAAGTCCTCCATCTTCCAGTCGGCATTGCATTCGCAAACCTTGAAGATGAAGTTGTTAAGCATCTGCTTGCCGTATACGGTGTGGGTCACCTCGGGGTGGAACTGCACGCCGTAAAGCTTTCTTTTGGCATCCACCATTCCGGCGCAGGGGCATTTTGCCGTGTGGGCAATCACCTCAAAGCCGGCAGGCGGGGTGCTGATAAAGTCGGTGTGACTCATAAAGCAAACCGATTCGGTCGGTACCCCTTCAAACAGCACGTTGTCGGTTGAAACGTTGACCATCGTCTTGCCGTATTCACTGGAGTTTTCCGCACTGGAAACAGTGCCGCCGGCCATATAGGCCATTAACTGATCGCCGTAGCAAATTCCCAAAACCGGAATGCCGATATCCAGCACGGCCGGATCGTAATGCGGCGATTTTTCATCATAAACGCTGTTGGGACCACCGGTAAAGATGATACCCTTGTAGCCGATGCGTGCAATTTCTTCCACGCTGATTTTATTAAAGGGCTTGATTTCGGCATAAACGTGCTGTTCACGCACACGGCGTGCAATCAGCTGGTTGTATTGACCGCCGAAGTCTAAAACCAGTATTTTATCCATTATTGCATCCTCCGTAATCAAATGTTGATGTCGTTAGAACCGCCGTCAATACCTGCTAACAGCGGTTGAATTTTGCCGACCAAGGCAGAGACCTGCTCGGGGCATCTGCCGATGTAAAGGGTCGGATCCAACAACTGCTGCATTTCGGCTTCGGTTAAACCAAATTCCGGCTCTGCCGAAAGGCGGGCCAACAGATCGCACGATTCACCGTTCTTCATTTTGGCGGTAGCCTCCATCGAACAGCGGCGGATGATTTCGTGTACCTTTTGACGGTCACCGCCGCGCTTGACGGCCTCCATCATCAGGTTTTCGGTTGCAATAAAGGGGAGATATTCCCAAACGGTGCGCTCAACGATCTTTTCGTTGACGACCATACCGTTGGTCACGTTCTGTGCCAAACGCAGGATGGCATCGGCACAAAGGAAGCCTTCGGGCAGAGAAATTCTGCGGTTGGCGGAATCGTCCAGCGTACGCTCCATCCACTGTACCGAAGCGGTCATCGGCGCATTCAAAGCGTCGGCCATCAGATAGCGGGAAAGCGAGCAGATACGTTCACAGCGCATCGGATTGCGCTTGTAAGCCATAGCGGAGGAGCCGATCTGATCCTTTTCAAACGGTTCTTCCAGCTGGCGATCGTGCTGTAACAGACGAATGTCGTTTGCCATACGGTAACAGCTTTGTGCTACCGAGGAAAGGGCGTTCAGCACGCGGCTGTCTACCTTGCGGGGATAGGTCTGACCGCTGACGTCAAAACAGCCGTCAAAACCGAAGTCGGCGGCGATCATACGGTTCATCTCGTCGATTTTTTCACCGTTGCCTTCAAACAGATCCATAAAGCTGGCTTCGGTACCGGTGGTGCCGCGACAGCCTAAGAATTTGATGTTCTTGATCGCAAAGTCGATTTCGTCCAAATCGGTAAGGAAGTCCTGCATCCAAAGGGTGGCGCGCTTGCCGACCGTTACCAACTGTGCCGGCTGATAATGGGTGTATCCTAAAGTCGGCAAAGCCTTGTATTTGTCGGCAAAATCGGACAGATTCTTTATAACGCCCAAAAGCTCTGCACGCAAATAGCGCAGAGCTTCTCTGTAAATATAAAGGTCGGCGTTGTCGGTCACGTAACAGCTGGTGGCACCCAAATGGATGATGCCGGCGGCTTCTGGGGCAACCTGACCGTAAGCGTAAATATGCGCCATAACGTCGTGACGCACCTGCTTTTCGCGGGCGGCCACAACGTCGTAATCAATGTCGGTGGTGTGGGCTTCCAATGCGGCAACCTGACTCTCGGTAATGGGAAGTCCCAACTTCATTTCGGCCTTTGCCAAAGCGACCCAAAGCTTACGCCACGTCTGATAACGGGTATCGGACGAAAACAGATTCAGCATATAGTCCGAAGCGTAGCGTGAGGACAACGGGGATTCATATTTATTTTTCATTATGCCTGCTCCTTTTTGCGAACGATGATGCTTTCACGTTCCGGACCGACCGAAACGTAGGTGATCGGGCAACCGATTTCCTTTTCAACGTAAAGTACGTATTCCTGTGCGGCAACCGGCAGATCCTCGAAACGGCGGACGCCGGAAATGTCGGTCTTCCAACCGTCCATATATTCAATGACCGGTTTGGCACTGTTCAGCAGTACCGGGAAGGGGAAACGGTCGGTTTGCTCGCCGTTCACGGTATAGTGGGAGCAGACGGGGATTTTATCCATATAGCTTAAAACGTCCAGCTTGGTCAGGGTGATTTCGGTAGCGCCCTGTACCTCAATGCCGTAACGGGTGGCAACCAAATCGATCGGGCCCACGCGGCGGGGTCTTCCGGTCTTGGCGCCGTATTCGTTACCGGCCTTGCGCAGTTCTTCGGCTTCTTCACCGAACATTTCGCAGACGAACGGGCCTTCGCCGACGCAGGTGGAATAAGCCTTGACAACGCCGACGATATCGTCGACCTTTGCCGAGGGCAGACCCGAACCGATGGGGGCGTAGGCGGCGGTAGTGTTGGAGGAGGTGGTGTACGGATGAATACCGTAATCCAAATCTCTCAACGAGCCGAGCTGTGCTTCAAACAGAATGCTCTTGCCGGCACTTTGGGCGTCTTTCAAGAAAGCACCCGTGTCGCAAACAAAGGGTTTGATCTGTTCGCAGTAGTTATCGATCCATTCTTCCAGCATTTCCATGGTGTAGGGCTCGGCGCCGTACACTTTGGTCAGGGTCAGGTTTTTCCATTCCATCAAATCGGCCAAGTGTGCCTTTAATTCTTCCGGATAGAAAAGCTCGCCTGCAAGAACGGTTTTCTTTTGGTACTTGTCGGAGTAAAACGGTGCAATGCCCTGCTTGGTGGAACCGAACTTTTTGTCAGCAAGACGCTGTTCTTCCAGTTCGTCCAAATCACGGTGCCAAGGCAGCAACAGGGAAGCGCGGTCGCTGATTTTCAGATTTTCCGGCGTAAGCGGAACACCCTGATCAATGACTTCCTGCATTTCTTTCAGCAGATTTTGCGGGTCCAGTGCAACACCGTTTCCGAGAATGTTCACGGTGCCTTTACGGAATATACCCGAGGGTAACAAATGAAGGGCAAATTTTCCGTGCTCGTTGATAACGGTATGACCGGCGTTACCGCCGCCTTGGAACCGTACGACCACGTCAAATTTTTCGGTCATTAAATCGACCATTCGGCCTTTACCTTCATCTCCCCAGTTAATTCCTACGATGGCGCAGTTTTTCATGGTTTGTTCTCCTTGTCTGTTGTTCTGTTGTTCATATTTATATTCATCCTGCGGTCAGTTCGGGGAAGAACCGACCACGGGATTTATATACAGCTTTAAATACCGCTTTCGCCGTAGTTGGAAAGCACTCGGGCGGAAGGATCGTTTACGTCACAACCCTCCCAAGATTTGTTGGGCATCCAGAAATCCGCCACCATTTCGGCCTGACCCGGATAGTATTTTTCAAAAATCTCACGGTACAGAAGCGACTCCTTGGTGAACGGAGCGGCAAAAGTGTATTGCTTTACTTTTTCGGAAAAATCTTCTTCCGAGTAATAGCCTTCGGCATACTCCTTCAGGTCGTCCACCAACGAATGGCCGACGGCGTCGGAAAATGCTGCCTTTTCACGCCACAAAATGGATTCCGGCAGAATGGCATCCTGCTCGAAAGCGTGGCGCAGTAAATATTTGCCCTTGCCGTATTTGTTCAGCTTTAATTCGGGATCTACGGACATGACGTATTCCGCAAAATCCAAATCGCCAAACGGCACACGGGCTTCTAACGAGTTGACCGAAATACAGCGGTCGGCACGCAGAACGTCATACATATGAAGCTCGCGCACCCGCTTTTGCGATTCCTCTTGGAATGCTTCGGCCGAGGGGGCAAAATCGGTGTACTTGTATCCGAACAGTTCATCGGAAATCTCACCGGTCAGTAAAACACGAATATCGGTTTTTTCGTGGATGTACTTGCAAACAAGATACATTCCCATACTTGCACGAATGGTGGTAATATCGTAGGTGCCGAGCAGGGCAATGACCTCTTCCAGACTTTCCAAAACGTCTTCCTTGGTGATGATCACCTCGGTGTGGTCACTGCCGATATAATCGGCAACCTGTTTGGCGTATTTTAAGTCGATGGCGTCACCGCTCATACCGATGGCAAAGGTTTTGATCGGCTTGGCGGAAGCCTTTGCGGCAACGGCACACACAAGGGAGGAGTCCAATCCGCCCGAAAGCAGAAAGCCTACCTTGGCATCGGCGATCAAACGCTTTTCAATGCCGGCTGTCAGCTTGTCGTGAATTTTTTTGCAAACGGTTTCAAGGTCGTCGTGGCAAACGGCGTCCACCTTGGTGACGTCGCGGTAGCAGACGAATCTGCCGCCCTTGTAATAATGACCGGGCGGGAAGGGCATAACCTTTTTGGTCAGGCCTACCAAGTTTTTCGCCTCGCTGGCAAAAACAATTGCACCCTTTTCATCATATCCGTAATAAAGCGGACGAATACCGATCGGATCACGCGCGGCGATGTATTCCTGCGTTTCGCCGTCGAAAAGAATCAATGCGTATTCAGCATCCAGCTTTGCGAACATATCCACGCCGTATTCACGGTACATCGGCAACAGAATTTCGCAGTCGCTGTCACTGACAAAGCGGTAACCCTTCTGCACGAGATCTGCCTTTAAAGCCTCAAAACCGTAAATTTCGCCGTTGCAAACAACGTAACTGCCGTCTAATTCAAACGGCTGCATACCGGAATCGGTCAAACCCATAATGGCTAACCGATGGAATCCCAAAAGACCCTTGCCGGTATCAATGATCCGGCTGTCATCCGGCCCTCTGGAAGTGGTTTTTTCAAAGTTTTCTAAAAACACATTATAGGCGACACCGTTTTCGCAATAACCCATAATCGAACACATCGTAATTTCCTCCAATAAAAGAAATCAGCATTCGATAGGGCAAGTGCTGTCCTCGCGGTGCCACCTATCTTTTTTCTCAGTCTCTAATAAGACTTATCCGAATAACGCACGGCTTGCGGCGCACCTACTAAGGTAAACCCGTTCGGATTGCGGCTTGAAAAGGGTTCTTTGCGCAGAGCCTGCTATGCGGTTTCCACCGACCCGCACTCTCTGAAAACGGTGTTCTGCGCTACTTTTCTTTTCTTGAACGCCTTTGATTTTTGTTTAGTTATTTGTCATTCAACGTCCTGAAGGGCATCGTAGCCTTCTTCACCGGTACGAACCTTTACCACGTTTTCAACGTCGTAAACGAAGATCTTACCGTCACCGATGTGACCGGTGTAAAGAGCGGCCTTAGCGGTTTCAATAACGTTTCTGACCGGTACCTTGCTGACAACGATGTCAACCTGTACCTTCGGCAGAAGGTTGGCTTCTACCTGTACGCCACGGTAATATTCCGGCTTACCCTTCTGTACGCCGCAGCCCAAAACGTGCGATACGGTCATACCGGTAATGCCGATGTTCATCATGGCGTTCTTTAAGGTTTCCAAACGAGATTCCTTGCAGATGATCTCGATCTTGGTGAACTTGGGCGTCGTTCCCTCGTCGAAGGTCGGAACCTTCTTGACGGGAATGGCTTCTGCAACGGGGGTATCACCCGAAACAGCAACGGCTTCTTCGTAGCCATAGTCAATGCTTTCAACAGCCGGCAGGAAGTCTGCATAGGCGCTGGGCAAACCGTGTT
>JAKSQF010000104.1 GCA_024404235.1 Clostridia bacterium
GTATTTTTTTATTCTTTCGGCACGATTAAATCACTTTTTTTACAAATGCTGTAGGGCGGGATGCATCCCCGTACCGAGGTCAGCGGATAAACGTTACTGTTGCGCCCGATGACCGTACCGGGGTTCAGCACACTGCCGCAACCGACTTCAACAAAATCGCCGAGGAACGCGCCGACCTTTTTACGGTCGGTGGGGTACTGCCTCTCCCCGTCCTTAATGACGACCGGCTTTTTATCCGATTTGACGTTGGAGGTAATAGAGCCGGCGCCCATATGGGAACGGTACCCCAGTATCGAGTCGCCGACGTAGTTATAATGCGGCACCTGAACGTTATCAAACAGAATAACGTTTTTCATTTCGGTTGAATTGCCGACAACGTCATTTTTACCGGTCAGCACGTTGCCGCGAATAAACGCACCGGGGCGCACGTCGGTTTCTTCATCAATGATGCAGGGGCCGTTGATCGTAGCCGTTGCGGCGATCTTTGCCGAACGGGCGATCCACACGTTTTCGCCCCTTTGTTCAAAGCGTTCGGGATCAAGCGTCGGGCCGAGTTTTAAGATAAAATCCCCGATCAAGGGCAAAACCGTTACCGGCAATGCCGACGGATCGAAAAGCTCCGCCGCGCGGGTTTTAGTTAAATCAAATAACGCCCCGTTGGTGATATCCATAAATCATTTCTCCCTCTGTTTGGAAAGACCCAAACTGTCGATCAGTTCCGCCACGCGTTGGGTCTGCTGTTCACAAACCTTTTGGCTGTCACATTCGACCATAATGCGGATGACCGGCTCGGTACCGCTTTCACGAAGCAGGATTCGGCCGTTATCGCCCAATTCTTCCCCGATGGTTTTAACAAGCGCCTTGATCTGCTCGTTGCCGGTGACAGCCGCTTTATCGGTGACCGTAACGTTGCAGATGTGCTGCGGGTACATTGTGACAGGTGCCGCCAACTTGGAAAGCGAGGTCTTGCGGTCGATGATTTCTTCGGCCAGCATAATGGCGGTCAGCACGCCGTCCCCCGTAGAGGCGTACTTGCGCAAAATGATGTGACCCGATTGCTCACCCCCGAGGGAATAGCCGTTCTGTGCCATATTTTCATAGACAAAACGGTCACCGACAGTGGTCTGTTCATAACGCATACCGGCATCCGTGAGTGCCTTATAAAGTCCCATATTCGACATAATGGTGGTGACGACGGTATTATTCGGCAACAGTCCCTTACTTTGCAGACGGCGGCCGAGAATATACATAATGTGATCGCCATTGATAATATTACCGTTTTCGTCAACGGCAATACAGCGGTCGGCGTCACCGTCAAAGGCAAAACCGGCATCCAAATGGTTTTCACGCACAAATTTACGCAAAGCGCCGATGTGGGTCGAGCCGGCCTGCTCGTTAATGTTCAGACCGTCGGGCATATCGTTGATGACGTGGATATGAGCACCCAGCGCCTCGAAAACCGAGCGGGAGATCATCCACGAAGCACCGTTGGCACAGTCAAGCGCAATGTTGAGCCCACGGAACGCGTTGGTTGCGACCGAGATGAGATAACCGACGTAACGGTTACGTCCGGCATAGAAATCGATGACCCGACCGATCTTTTCACGGGTGGCAAGCGGCAAATCATCCTCGTCGATCTGCAGCGCCCGCAGGTTGCCGTCGAGATAGGTTTCCACCAACGACAGCGAATAGTCGTCCATCTTTTCACCCATACGGTTAAGCAGCTTGATGCCGTTATCGTAATACGGATTATGCGATGCCGAGATCATGACGCCGCAATCAAACTGATCCTGACGGGTGATATACGCCACGCCCGGTGTTGTGATAACGTGCAGCATATACACGTCGGCACCACTTGCGGTAGCGCCAGCCGCCAAGGCGTATTCCAGCATATAACTTGACCGGCGGGTATCCTTACCGATAAGGATGCGTGCTCTCGGATGAGCATCACCCGCAGTTTTTTGATGTGAAAAATACCAACCCAAAAAGCGGCCGATTTTAAAAGCGTGTTCGGCGGTAAGCTTGACGTTGGATTCCCCGCGGAAGCCATCCGTTCCGAAGTATTTTCCGTTAAAGGTGACCGATTCGGTTGGGCGGAACAGCGCTTCGGTATAGGTCGGCGCCAACGGAATATCGTCCCGCAACAGGTCATCGGTGGTTACGTTGAAAAGAGTCGAAAGCTGTAAAATCTTCGCAACCTCCGGTAGACTTTGCCCCGATTCCCACTTGGAAACCGACTGTCTGGAAACATCAATTTGTTCTGCCAACTGTTCCTGTGAAAGCTGCATAGACTGGCGTAATATGGCGATTTTCTGGCCTATGGTCATAATAAAACGCTCCCCTTATCAATGCTTATTTTAATATCAATTCTCAAGGCAAAAATTTCCTGCCTACCATGTAATTTTACTTTACATCGGCCTTTTCGTCAAGCAATTAAAGTTGACTATTTTTCGTCAACCGTGTGTTGCGCAACCAAAAAATTGTTGATTTTTACATTTTCGCAACCATCGGGTGATTTTTTTTAGGTTTGCCCTTGCTTTTTATTATTTGCGGTAGTATAATAATATATGTAAAAACCATTATTATTCTTCTTGGGGGCTTTTTGCAATGAAATGCATCATTAACGGCAAAATCGTTTTGCCGGACAAGGTCATTGAAAACAAAGCGCTGATTTTCGGTGAAACCATTGAAAATTTGTGTGACGTAAGCGAGATAAACCTTGCCGATTACGAAGTGATCGACGCCGCAGGGCGTTTTGTCTGTCCGGGACTTGTGGATATGCACATTCACGGTTATTTGGGTGAGGATGCTTCGGACGGCATCGTCGACGGTGTGAAAAAGATGGCCGCCGGCATCGTTGAAAACGGTGTAACGGCGTGGTGTCCGACCACGATGACCGTATCAAAGGACGAGATTTTGAAGGCCTTTGACGTGGCACGCACCGTCAAAAACACGACGGACTACTACGGTGCCAACGTGTTGGGCATCAACTGTGAAGGACCGTTCATCAACCCCTCCAAAAAGGGTGCACAAAGCGAAGAACACATCCTGCGGCCGGATGCCGACTTTATTCTTGACAACGCCGATATTATCAAGGTCTTTACCGTGGCGCCCGAAATGGACGGCGGCAAGGAATGTATTGAGAAGGTTTATAAGGACGGCCGTGTGCTGGTTTCGATGGGACACACCGGTGCCAACTTTGAAGAAGCCAATACCGGTATAGCCGCCGGTGTTCGCCACACCACGCATCTGTTCAATGCAATGACGCCCCTGCAGCACCGCAATCCGGGTGTTGTCGGTGCGGCATTAAGCGCCAAAAACGTTTCGTGCGAGCTGATCGCCGATACCTTCCACGTCAACAAGGGACTGTTTGATATGGTCGCGCGTTTGAAGGGTGAAAAGCTTTGCCTGAT
Organism: Clostridia bacterium; assembly: GCA_024404235.1. Lineage (GTDB taxonomy): Bacteria > Bacillota > Clostridia > Oscillospirales > Acutalibacteraceae > UBA737. Next base: position 3,414 of record JAKSQF010000104.1, read on the forward strand.
CACCGACTGTATGCGTGCCGGCGGTATGCCCGACGGTGATTACACCTTGGGCGGTCAACCGGTAAAGAAAACCGGCATTCAATGTCTGTTAGAGGACGGCACCATTGCCGGCAGTGTGCTGAAGCTGAACGAGGCCGTGCGTAATCTGTACGAAAACACCGACCTTTCGGTCGCCGAAGCCGTGGCCTGCGCCAGTTTGAATCCGGCAAAGGCTTTAAGCGAGGACGACAAGATCGGTTCGATCGAAATCGGCAAGCGTGCCAACCTGATGCTTTGCGACGAGCACTTTAACGTTTCCTGCACAGTAATCGGCGGTACTGTCCGATTTGAAATGTAAACTTCCGGAGGTTTCAAAACAATGAGCGAAATTTTAACCTATTCCAACAACCGCAAAAGCGGTGTAAAGGTATTTGTGGCCGACAATTATGAAGATCTTTCCGTAAAAGCCGCCGCTGTAATGGCCGACGTAATCAAGGCTGACCCGAAATGTATTTTAGGTTTGGCGACCGGCACTTCCCCCATTGGGCTGTATAACGAGCTGATTCGTATGAATCAAGAAAACGCCATCAGCTTTGCCGACGTAAAGACCTACAATTTGGATGAATACTATCCGCTGGCGGCCGAAAACGATCAGTCCTACCGCTATTTTATGAATGAGCATCTGTTCAACCACGTAAATATTAACATTGCCAACACCCACGTGCTGAACGGTTTGGCCGAGGATTGGCAAAAGGAATGTACCGATTACGACCTTGAAATCGAAAAGGCCGGTGGCATTGACATTCAGCTTTTAGGCATCGGCAACAACGGTCACATCGGCTTCAACGAGCCGGGTCGCGACTTTATCCGCGGCACCCACCGTGTTGAGTTGACCGAAAGCACCATTACCGCCAATTCCCGTTTATTCAACAGCATCGACGAAGTTCCGCGTGCCGCTTTGACCATGGGTGTCGGTAATATTATGGCCGCCAAAAAGGTTTTGCTGATTGCAAACGGCCCGAAAAAGGCACAGGCAATCAAAGACACCTTGGAAGGCGAAATTACCCCCTACTGTCAGGCTTCACTGTTACAGCTGCACCCCGACGTCACCTTTGTCATCGACAAGGAAGCCGCCGCATTGCTGACCGAGTACAAACCGCTTTAAAGAAAGGATTTTGAACGATGATTCCCGCTATTTTAGATCCGCAATTTATGCCGATGGTCAAGGTCGTCAGCGATTTTAAGGATGCTGTCGCCAAAGTCGGCGGACAACCGATTGTGATTGCCGTTACCCGCAACAAGGGTTACGTTGCAACCTACAAACTGGATATTTTCCCCGAAAATACCGGTCACGATGCCGAAAACTACGATATTGTCGAACGCATTGTAAAAACCCTGCTGTGGGTTTACGGCGGTTATAAAGTGACCGTTGCCGGCGCAAAAACCATTTACGACGGTCTTGCCGCCGCTTATAAAAAGGGTGGTGCCCGTCAGTTTGACGCCGACTTTATGGCACGTGTTTATGAAACCGATTTCGTTGTAGAATACGTTGCCGACGTAAAGGACGCCCCGCAGGAAAACCAGACCGCTGACCCGATCGGCCGTCATTTAGACGGTTGCCGCATCGGTTTCGATGCCGGCGGCAGTGACCGCAAAGTCAGTGCCGTAGTAAACGGCGAAACGGTTTATTCCGAAGAAGTCGTTTGGTTCCCGAAACTGCAAACCGACCCCGAATATCATTATCAAGGAATTTTGGAAGCCATGAAAACCGCCGCATCCAAAATGCCGCGTGTCGATGCGATCGGCGTTTCCTCTGCCGGTGTTTATATCGACAATAAAATCATGGTTGCTTCCCTGTTCATTAAGGTAGCCGACGACGATTTCGAGCGCCGTGTTAAGACGATGTATTTGGACGTTGCCAAAGAGATCGGCGACGTGCCGATCGAGGTTGCCAACGACGGTGACGTAACGGCATTGGCCGGTGCAATGGATCTGAACGACAACAACGTTTTGGGTGTTGCCATGGGTACCAGCGAGGCCGCCGGATACGTTGACGGTCAGGGCAATATCACCGGTTGGCTGAACGAATTGGCCTTTGTACCGGTCGATTTCTGCAAGGATGCCATGGTGGACGAATGGTCGGGCGACTACGGCTGCGGTGTTAAGTATTTCTCGCAGGACAGCGTAATCAAGCTGGCTCCTGCCGCCGGTATTGAGTTGGACGAAGCACTCTCCCCCGCCGAAAAGTTGAAGGTCGTACAAAAGCTGATGGCCGACGGTGACGAACGTGCCGCCAAGATTTACGATACCATCGGCGTATACTTCGGTTATGCCATCGCTTACTATGCGATGTTCTATGATATCAAGCACGTCATCATTATGGGACGTGTGACCAGTGGTGAGGGCGGAACGATCGTTTTGGCCCGTGCCAACGAGGTTTTGCAAAAGGAATTCCCCGAATTGGCAGAAAAAATCGTCCTTCACATTCCGGACGAAAAGAGCCGCCGCGTAGGTCAGTCGGTTGCCGCCGCAAGCCTGCCGAAGATTGGCTAATAAAGCAAAACGGACACGGTAAAACCGTGTCCGTTTTTTATTTCATTCGTTATAGATTATACCGGAAGTGCTTTGCGCAGACGATCAGCAATCAGCTTTGCCAGTACGACCGAAGCCACGTCCTTGATCACATAAGGAACGACCGTCAGCATCAGGGCAGGCACAACACCCATGCCCGTCAGCAGGCAGAAATGCACCGTACCGCACAGATACAGAACGATCAGACCGACCAGTGACAGTACCCATTGGATCCACGCCTTTTTAAAGCGCAGGCTGCACAGCACCACAAAGGGCAGGAAGCCATACAAAAAGCCGCCGGTCGGACCGCCGAAGGCGCCGACACCGCTGTTGAATCCGGCAAAGACCGGCACACCGATCAAACCGATCAACAGATACACCGCAATGGAAACCGTACCGCGCTTTGTACCGAGAAAAAAGCCGCACAGCGCAATACCAAAGGTTTGCAATGTAAAGGAAATACCACTGGGCATCATAAAAGAAATCCACGCACAAACGGCGACAATGGCCGCAAAGAGGGCCGGTAATGAGGCATCAATTAATCTTGTTTTAGTTGTTTGTTCACGCATACAGAAAGCTCCCCAGCTTCTAAAAAAATCTTTTGTCCGGTTTCTTCCAGCACAAGGTGTACGCTTT
>JAKSQF010000105.1 GCA_024404235.1 Clostridia bacterium
AAAACCGCACCGCTTTATGCGGAAAAAGCCAGTCTTCCGGCATTTTTCCCGAAGACTGGCCTTCCGTTTATGCAATTACAGATCCTTCACGCGCAGCGCACGCACCGCATTCAGCACGGCGATCACCATCACGCCCACGTCTGCGAAGATCGCCCACCACATGTTGGCGATGCCCAGCGCACCGAACAGCAGGCACAGCAGCTTCACGCCGATGGCGAACACAATGTTCTGATATACGATGCCCAGGCACTTTCTCGCAATGGCGATTGCCTTGGCGATCTTCAGCGGATCGTCGTCCATCAGCACGATATCTGCCGCCTCAATGGCTGCATCGGAGCCCAGTGCGCCCATGGCGATGCCGATATCGGCACGGGACAGCACCGGCGCATCGTTAATGCCGTCGCCCACAAAAACGGTGGTTTTTTCGGCATTCAGTAAGCTTTCCAAATGGCTGACCTTGTCGGCAGGCAACAGCTCGGCAAAGTATTCGTCCACGCCAACCGCCTGTGCAATTTTTTCGGCGGCGTCCTTGCGGTCGCCCGTCAGCATAACGGTTTTAATGCTCTGCGCTTTCAGTTCTGCAACGGCAGGGGTACTGCCGTCTTTTAGGGTGTCGGAAATCACGATATGCCCCATATAAACGCCTTCGACCGCAACGTGGATGACCGTTCCGCTGTGGTGACATTCCCGATGCTCCACACCGGTCTGTTGCATTAACTTTGCGTTGCCGACAGCCACTTTTTTGCCGTCAATCACCGCTAAAATACCGTTGCCGGCAATTTCGTTCACGCTTTGCAGACGCTCGGCGGGAATGTTGTGCCGATAAGCGCTTTTCAGCGAAAGCGCAATGGGGTGCAGGCTTTGTGATTCTGCAATGGCGGCAATTTCCAACAACTCTGTGGCGTCAATTTGTTGCGGATGTACTGCCGAAACGGTAAAATCACCGTGTGTCAGCGTACCCGTCTTGTCAAATACCACCGTGCCGGTCGAAGAAAGGCTTTCCAATGCGGCGGCACCCTTGATGAGCACACCCTTTTTGGAAGCACCGCCGATGCCACAGAAGTAGGAAAGCGGCACCGAAACCACCAATGCACACGGGCAGGACGCCACTAAGCACATCAGCGCACGGCGTATCCACTCGGCCCAGTTGCCGGTAATCAGGCTCGGCACAACGGCTAACAACACCGCCAACACCACAACGGCCGGTGTGTAAAACTTTGCAAACTTGGTCATAAAGCGTTCGGGTTTGGATTTGTTTTCGGCGGCGTGCTCCATTAAGTCCAAAATCTTTGCCGCTGTCGACTCGGCATAAACACCGCTGACTTCAATGCGTAACACACCTGAAAGATTGATGCATCCGCTGGCAACGGTACTGCCCGCCGCTACCGAAACGGGCATTGATTCACCCGTCAGCGCCGCCGTATCCAAGGCACTTTCGCCCGAAAGCACCACACCGTCCAACGGAATACGCTCGCCGGCCTTTACCACGATAACATCGCCTACGGCAACCTCCTCGGGCGATACCGTTTTGGTGCCGTCCGCCGTTTCAATTTCGGCCTTGTCGGGGCGAATATCCATCAGCGCTTCTACCGAAGCACGGCTTTTGTCGGTGGAAATGTCTTCAAACAACTCGCCCACACCGAATAACAGCATGACGAAAACGGCTTCGGGGTATTCGCCGATGCAGAACGCACCGACGGTCGCCACCGTCATTAAAAAGGCTTCGTCAAAAAATTCAAGATGTAAAACGTTTTCCACCGTTTCGGTCAAAACCTCGTATCCGGCAATTAAGTAGGGCATCGCAAACAGCAAAATGCACGCCCAAACGGGTAGGGAAAGCAGATGCGTTACCACCATTACGGCGGCCAGCAAAACGGCCGAAAGGGAAAGCCGAATAATATCTTCTTTATGTTCGCTCATCGTTATTCCTCCGTTACGTGCTCGATACCCTGCGCCAAAATGGATTTGACGTGGTCGTCGGCTAATTTGTAGTAGCAGGTTTTACCCTCTCTGCGATAGGTTACCAAATCGGCGCTTTTCAGTACGCGCAATTGGTGCGAAATGGCTGAAACGGTCATTTCCAGCGTTTTGGCGATCTCGCAAACGCTGACCTCCCGTTCAAACAATGCATACAAAATGCGAATGCGGGTGCTGTCACCGAAAATGCGGTACAGCTCCGCCAAATCGTACAACACGTCAATGGGCGGCATTTCGTAGGCCTCATTTTGCGGGATACAGTTTTCATTGTTTTCCATATATATTCGCCTCACTTAAACACTTGAACTATTGTTCAAGTGTTATTATAAATGAATCCATTCCGTTTGTCAAGGGGAAAATAAAAAAATTCGGCGCCCCGAAGGACGCCGAATCGCAAAAGCTATTAAAATCAGATCTTTTCAGCCATACCGAAGATCTTTTCGGGCAGGTCTGCTTCGTCGCAGGAAACGGTGAAGATGAATTCAACGTCTTCAATAGCCTTCAGGCGGGCAAAGAAATCTGCCAGCTCTTCATAGTCGCGGCCGCCGATACGCAAGGTGGCATCGCCGAAGATGTGGGTCACGTCGTTGTTGCCGGCCTTGATGCCTGCCAACATACCGAAGTATTCATTGTAACCGCTGATGCCATAGCTGTCAGCGTCGATCAGACGGGCTTTATGGGTGACGGAATAGGTCAGGGTGTCACCTTTTTCAATGCAGACCACATTGCCGAGACTGGCGTTGGTAGCTTCATTTACGAGGTCAACCAATTTTTTGGTTTTGCCCGAGCCCTTGTTTCCGATGATGAGTTTAATCATATTGTATCACTCCTTATAATATTAACCGCAACGGCGGTTGATTCCTTATTTCAAGCGTGCTTCCAGCTCGGCCTTCTGAGCTTCGTAACCGGGTTTGCCCAAAAGTGCGAACATATTCTTCTTGTAGCTTTCCACGCCCGGTTGGTCAAACGGGTTTACGCCCAACATATAGCCGGAAATAGCGCAGGCCTTTTCAAAGAAATAGATCAAACGACCCAAGTTTTCTTCGTCGGCCTTGTCAAGGGCAATGACCAAATTCGGCACGCCACCGTCGGTGTGCGCCAAAACAGTGCCCTCGAAAGCCTTCTGGTTGACAAAGGACATCGGCTTGCCGGCCAAGAAGTTAAGGCCGTCACCGTTGGCATCGTCGGTTTCGATGATGACGTCGTCGCCGCAGTCACCGATCGTTACGACCGTTTCAAACATCAGACGGCTGCCGTCCTGAACGAACTGACCCATCGAATGCAGGTCGGTCGAGAAGGTGACCGAAGCCGGGAACAGACCCTTATGATCCTTACCTTCGCTTTCGCCGTACAACTGCTTGAACCACTCGGACATCATGGTAAAGCGCGGTTCATAGGAAACCAGCAACTCAACCGATTTGCCCTTGCGATAGAAAGCGTTGCGCAAAGCAGCGTAGCAGTAGCAGGGGTTGTTTTCAATATCGCAGTCGGCGTAATCCTTCATGGCATCGGCCGCACCCTGCATCAGTTTGTCGATATCGCATCCTGCTGCAGCGATCGGCAAAAGACCGACAGCAGTCAGCACCGAGAAACGTCCGCCGACGTCGTCCGGCACAACAAAGCATTCGTAACCCTTTTCATCGGCCAAAGCCTTTAAGGTGCCGCGAGCCTTGTCGGTGGTGCAGTAGATACGTTTTGCGGCTTCTTCTGCGCCGTAGCGTTCTTCCAACAGCTTGCGAAATACACGGAACGCAACGGCCGGTTCGGTCGTGGTGCCGGATTTGGAAATAACGTTGACCGAAACACGCTTGCCTTCGCACATCTTCAAAAGATCAGCCAGCGTAGAACCGCTGATGCTGTTGCCGGCAAAATAGATTTCGGGTGCATTGTCACGCAAAGCATTGTAGTACGGGCCCTTCAAAAATTCGATTGCCGCACGGGCACCGAGGTAGGAACCGCCGATACCGATGACAATCAAAATATCGGTATCCTGCTGGATCTTCTTTGCCGCCGCTTTAATGCGGGCAAATTCTTCGCGGTCGTAATCGACCGGCAGGGTGGTCCAGCCGAGGAAATCGTTACCGAGACCGGTTTTGCTTTCCAACAGATTGTGTGCCGCGGCAACCTGCGTTTCAAGACCCTTCAGGTCGTTTTCACGAAGGAATTGTGCCGCATAGGATGAACGAAATGTTAAAGACATAATTCAAGAACCTTTCTGTATTATATGCTATCTTTATTTTACATTATTTTAGGATATAATGCAAGGAAAAAAAGCATATTCACAAAAAGTTTATTTCAAAGCGTCAGTAATCCGTCCACAAGCCAGCCGAACATCGTCCCGAAGGTACGCCGCAAAACCGTTTCGCCGGCGTACAGCGGTATGGTGCCAACGCATTCTTTACCGCTGTATAGATCAATCCGGCCGATTTGCTGTCCCTTTTTGACGGGGGCTTGCAGATTTTTGTTATAGGTAATCACCTGCTCGATTTTTTGCGCCTTTGTCTTTTTACTTAAAAAACTGAACGGCTTGTCGGCGGTCACCTTGACCGTTTTTTTCGTGCCGTTCCGCACGGCAACGCGGGTATCTGCCGCAAGATTCGGCTTGACGGTCGCAAAGGAAAAGTTGGCAAAGCCGAAATCCAACAGTTTTTTGGCGCCGTTAAAACGGTCGTTGCTGGTCTCCCCGCCCATAATTACGGCTACAAGCGAAAGTCCGTCCCGCTCGGCCGAAGCGGCAAGGCAGTACCCCGCCTGCGAGGTCGTACCCGTCTTTAACCCCGTCGTTCCCTTGTAAAAGCGGACTAATTTATTGGTGTTTACAAGCTCACTTTTACCGTCACGCAGGGTGTCCATCCACACGGTGGAATAGTTTTTAATTAGCGGATGCCCGATCAGCTCGGCGGCGGCAAGCCCAACGTCGTGCGCCGTCATCACGTGGCCGTCGGCATCTAACCCCGTGCAGTTGACAAAGTGTGATTTTGTCATCCCAAGTGCCTTTGCACGCTCGTTCATCATCGCCACAAAGCCTTCTTCACTGCCGGCAACCGTTTCGGCCAAGGCAACCGTGGCATCGTTGGCGCTTGCAATGACCGTGGCCTTTAATAGATCATCCACCGTCATACTTTCGCCCGGTTCTAACCAAATCTGCGACCCGCCCATACTGCAGGCATGCTCGCTTGCGGTGATGACCGTTTCGGTCGTCAGCTGACCGCGGTCAATGGCTTCCATAATCAGTACCAACGACATAATTTTGGTGATGGATGCCGGCGGAACGACCTCGTCGGCGTTGTCCTCGTACAGCACCGTACCGGTGACCGGCTCGATCAAAAAGGCGGATTTTGCCTTGATATCCAGCTTTTGACCGACGGCGGCTGAAGCGGTCACACTTTCAAGCGGTGCGTCCATATCCGAAAGATCACATTCCGAGGATACCGTCACCGGCATTGCCCGGGCGGTCGAGCCGGAAAACAGCAACAGCAACGTCAAAAAACAGCATAGTAATTTTTTCATAAAAACACCCCTTTTTCGATACACAATAGGATATGCGAAAGAGGGAGAATAAATGTTTTCTTTTGAAAGCATCGAAAAAGCAATCCCCGAGGCTTGAAATCCAAGCTTCGGGGATTTTATCATCAGTGATTTTTACTTTTTACAAGAGCACGGAATTTGTTTGGCGTAATTCCTTTTTCGTTTTTCAGGCAGTTAACATAGTGACTGAGGTTTGAAAAACCGCATTCCATTGCGATTTCCGTCACACTCAAGGAAGAATTGGAAAGCAGCGCCAACGACTTTTCCAACCTTAATTTTGTAATGAATTTGGAGAAAGAAATATTAAATTCCTTCTTGAAAACACGGCTGAAATAGCTGTAACTCATAGAGGCGTGCTTTGCGGCTTCCTCTAAAGTAACGGTGGAATAATTTTCCCGAATGAACTCTAAGGTATTCAGCAAAACGTTACTTTTTTCATCACTGGCCAAATATTTTTCGTCAATGTTCTTGCCGAAGATATAGGACATGATTTCCATTACCGATGCCTGCAAAAGCAATCGCTTGGTGAAATTATTATGGGTAAAGTTGTCGGCACAGCGTTTGAACAATTCGTGGATGTGCTCGCTGTCGGCGGAATTTAAGAACAGGATGTTATCCGGCAATAGGGAAAGAAAATGCCTTGAATCCGGCATCGGGCGGCTGGTTTTAACGTCGATAACGCCGGAATCGAATTTGATGCAATAATGCTCGTTTTCACCGTCGTACGGGTCGGTGCTGTGCGGAATATTGGAATTGATGAAAATAAAGTCACCGGGTTCCAATATGGTTTCGCCTGCAATAAAGGTGATTTTCAGCTTGCCCGTTTTACAAAAAATCAGTTCGATATTATCGTGGTAATGATAGATGCCCGAATAAGGCATCGGCTTGATTTTTCTGAAAATCACGTCAATGTAAAATGGATGTTCCTGTTCCCGAACGTTGAAGGGATTGAGTTCTTGAACGGCAACTTTTTGCATAAGGCATT
>JAKSQF010000106.1 GCA_024404235.1 Clostridia bacterium
GATCGTGACCACTGCATTGCGGCGGCGGGTCTGCCGAAAAAAGAGGTGTTGGAGCACCGCGTGACCCCCGAAGTTGAAAAACTTATGGAGGAGCGTAAAAGCGCCTTTTATGAAGCGGCGCAGGGTATTCACGCATTGTACGACAGCGACCGTGTACTTTGCGTGGCATCACCCATTCTGTCGGCAGGGGATGTTTCCGGCGCCGTGCTGCTGGTATCAAGCTCGGCTAAGCAGAACGCCGATAACACCGACGTGGAGCTGGCGGCCGTTGCGGCGGATTTTCTCGGCAAACAGATGGAATAACGGCGGGGAAGATATAATTTTCTCCGTTTGGTGTAATGAACACCGAAAACGGTTGATTTTTTTATAAAGAAGTGTTAAAATATGCTTGATCGCAAAAGCGGTCAAGCATATTTTTTTACGGAGGAATAACGAATGAAAAAATTATTGCTTTTATGCGTTTGTTTGTGTCTGCTGGTTGCGGCTGTTGGTTGCGGCGCAAAGAAATCAACCGCCAAAAATCAGTCTGCCGTGCAGGACAGCACCGAAATCAAGCCGGAAACCAAACCGCAGGACGTTGAAATTGAAATCGAAGACGGCAAAACGGTCGATAAGGTCGTAATCGACGGTCAAGAGGTCGAATATAAGACCGAAAACGGCAAGGTGATCGTTCCGGCCGATAAACTGCCGCAAAACGGCGGCAAGCCGTCGACCGGCACCGTCATTTACGACGACAAGACCGAGCAGTCGTTCGACGTGCCCGAAACCCCGTCTACGCCGGATGCTCCGCAGGGGACGGAATCGGAAACGGCATCGGGAAGCGAAAGCACCGAAACCCCGTCCGGTGACGATACTCCCACGTCAACCCCGCAGGCTACGCAGTCCGATGAAGGTTGGGGCAATCTGGAATTCTGATCAATCGAAATATTTGTTTTTAAACGCCGCTATACTGCTGTATAGCGGCGTTTCTCTTTACACATATTCCGATACCGTGTATTTTTTCAAATACTCACTGAACAGCTCGTTATACTTTTCATTTCCGCGGCGGATTTCACGCAGGGATTTGTGTACGTTCAAATTATGCTCTGCCGTGTCGATCACACAACCGGCAATGTTGGAACAATGGTCGCTGACACGCTCAAGATTGCTTAAAACATCCGACCATACAAAACCGATCTGCGCCGTGCATTTGCCCTCCTGCATACGGAAAATATGATTGGTGCGAAGCTGCTCTTTCAAGGCGTCGATAACCTGCTCAAGCGGTTCAACCGTTTCTGCCGCGGCGGGATTCGAAAAGCCTGCAACCTCAAATCCGGAAGCATTCAGTGTGTATAACATTGAATTCCGGATGCCGTTATCATTTTCTACGCAAAAAATCAAACTTCTCACCTCATTTTCTGTTATTCTATCTTATCAACTTCAAATCTGTTATCAGGGTTTTGTAAAATCCGTGTAAAATAAGATTAAGATTACCGTAACATAAAAGGGTGGAGCTCCGGTCGAAACGAAAGAAATCACTTGCAAAAATAACCCTTGTACGCAATATTCAAATTGCTTTCGGGGAAAAGGTGTGCATATAAATCAATAAAATAATCGTCGGTCATACCGGCAATGTAATCCACCACGATTTGGTTGGGCTCGCCCGCTTCATAGGGTGCTTTTCGTTCGTAATGCGCCGATGAAACATAGTCGATATGGTGAGTGAAAATCACCGAATTGCGATCATTTCGGCGCAGGTCGGTCAATAATTTTTCGTAAAGTTGTTCCATCATCGGGCGAACGGTGTCTTCAAATGCGCGGGTCACCTGCGGGTTGCGGTAAATTTGCTCGTAGTTGTCGTTTTTGGCCTTTTGCAGGGCGCAAAAATGTGCATCATCCATTTGAAGATAAGGCTTGCCGTAGCTGTTTTCAACGATGTTGACCATTAAATTATTGATGATTTCGGCGTTAAAGGTACCGATGGTACTTTCGCAAAAGGCGTCCTTATTTACAATGTGCGCCCGCTCGGCGTCCTGACGGTCTTTGCCGAGATAGGCGATAATATCCGAAATGCGGACGACACACCCCTCCAGCGTGGCGGGTATTAGCTTTCGCACGGCCGATTTATCCCGATAGCAGGCGTCGATTTGGCGGTCAAATTCCGCAAAATCATTTAAAGGTGCCGGTTTATAGGTACACAGCTCCAGCTCGCCGTCGTGGGCGGCAATGCCGTTCAGCGTTTGCAAACTGATGTTGTAGGGAAAAATGCCGTCCAAAACCCGCACCGAATGGATGTTGTGGCTAAACCGCCTTCCGGTGTGTGCGGCATAGATTTCATCCAAAAGCGCTTCGCCTGCGTGACCGAACGGCGTGTGGCCGATGTCGTGTCCTAAGGCAATGGCTTCGATCAGCTCCAAATTCAAATTCAGCGCCCGTCCCAGCGTTCGCGCAATGCGGGATACCAACTGCACGTGCAGGGCCCGTCTTGAAATATCGTCGTTTTTATAAAAAGAAAAAACCTGCGTTTTGTCGGCGTAGCGGTTGTAAAAAGGACAGTGTAAAATTTTGTCCGTGTCCCGAATAAAGGGCGGCCGCAGCGGACTTGCAACGTCACGCTTCCCGTCACGGCGGATGACGTTTTCATCCGAAAAAGCGAAAGGACTTAACGTGTTTTTTGCCTTGTCTTGCAGGATTTTTGCACTGATTTCGTCGGATAACGATTCATATTTCGGCATATTTTCACCTCTTTTTGGCAGTATAGCATATTTTGTGCTGAAAAGCAACAAACGGCGCTGAATTTGGCGGGGTGAAAAAAGTGAAAATTTTTTTCGAAATTCTATTGCGTATCTATGAAAAAGTGGTATAATAATATCTTAATTAAGATATTACCGCAAACTGGAGGGATCACCATAAGCGATTATTATATAGCCGGTGCGGCGTTGCTTGTCGGTGTGCTGTTGGCATTCGTCAACTACGGCATTGCGCGGGCGTTAATGAAAAAAAGTGAAAACGGTTTAGGTGTCGCATCGCTGCTGCGTCAGCTCGTCAGCCTTTCCTATTTGCTCGCCCTGTTTTTTGTCGGCCGAAAGTGTGGCTGGCATCCGTGGATGCCCCTTGTCGGCGGCGCTTTGGGATTGACCCTTCCGATGTTTGCCCTGACACCGTCATTATTGCGGGCGGCACATAATCAGAATGCAAAGGGGGATGAGCATAATGTTTGAAGAATCAAAAGTCATTATCCCCATTTTCGGCGTTTTGGACGTCACGGGTGAGGTCATCACGCTGTGGATCATCACGGCTGTGCTGACGGCACTGTGCCTGATCGTTCGGCTGACCCTTAAAATGCGCCCCGGAAAGCTGCAGAATATGCTTGAAACGGGTGTGGAGTACCTCGATAACTTCTTCGCCGATATTTTAGGACGTGAAAAATCCCGCAAGCATTTCGCCTTTTTGGCAACGACCTTTATCTTCGTTATCTTTTCCAACTACTCGGGGTTAATTCCGGGTGTGGGGCTGACCGATTACGTCAAGGCACCGACCTCGTCGCTTTCGGTCACCGCAGGCTTGGGTCTTTTGGCGTTTGTTTTCCTGCAAACAGCGGGGCTTCGCTGCGGGGTAAAGCACTACTTCAAACGGTTTGTCAGTCCCGTTTTCTTTATGCTTCCGTTACTGATTTTGGACGAATTCATCAAGCCGGCTTCGTTGGCGCTTCGTTTGTTCGGTAACGTGTTCGGCGAAGAAACGGTCACCGAAGAGCTGTATGAATTGATGCCCATCGGCGCACCGATCGTAATGATGGTTTTATCATTGCTGTTCTGTGCGTTGCAGGCCATCGTGTTTACAACGTTGGTTTCCATCTATCTGGATGAAGTGACCGAGGTCGAAGAACACGAAATCAACCGACAAAAAAACAATAAATACATCAAAAGGAGAAAACAAAAATGAATCAGAATGGACTTATCGCACTCGCAGCCGCAATCGCCATTGCCGTCAGCACCATGTTCCCGGCATTGGGTCAGGGTCTTACCGCAAAGGCCGCTATGGAAAGCATCGCCCGTCAACCGGATGCCGCAAAGGATATCCGCTCGACCTTGATCATTTCCTTGGCCATGATGGAAGCTTTGACGATTTACGGTCTTTTGATCGCATTTATCCTGATTTCCAAAATCGGGTAAGGAGAAACTATGACCATACAAATTTCGGTCGTCCTTTGGACGATGATTTGTTTCACGTTTCTGTATTTTATGCTGAACAACCTGCTTTTCAAACCGATTTTGGCATTGATCGATCAGCGCAAGCTCAATCTTGAAAATGCGCGGGCCGAATATGCCGTTTTCGAGCAGCAGCGTGAACAGGAAATGGCGGTTATAGCCGAAGCCAACGAGGCCGAGGCCGCCCGCCTGCAGAAAAACGTGGATGAACAGGCAGAAAAAATTACCTTGGAGGGGAAAAATCTGCTGGAAGAGGTTCGGAAAAATCGAATAGAAACCGTCAAGCAATACCGTGCCGAATTGGACGAAAAGTACGCCCTTGAGGTCGAAAACGCCGAGGGAAACATCGGTGAACTGGCGGATTCTTTCCTTTCCAATCTTTATGCGGAACCGTAATCTATGGGAAAGATAGTATTTTATTTAATCAATTTTGCGATTTTGGTCGCTCTGTTGGTCTTTTTCGGTCGCAAGGTCGTGCTTTCCATCTTCGGAAAGCGGCGCAAGACCATTGAAGAAGGCTTGGATGAAATTGAAGAGCTGACCGCCAAACAGCAGGAGCCGATGCCCGAACCCGATCCGGTTCGCCAGCCCGATGAAACCATCGTCTGGACGGCACAGGCCGTGTTGGAGCACAAAATCGAAAAAATTCGTATGTTCCAGGAATTGGAATGTCACGAATTACAGCGTGAAAAACTGGATCAGGTGCGTAAATCGGCATTGGATGCGTTTGAAAAGAACGTTGCCGAGCGCTTTGCCTCGGGCAATTTTGCCGCAAAAGAGGCCGCCCGCAACGCCCGTCTGATCGATGCCATTCTTGAAAAAATCACGTTGACACCGGGTGATATGGCCTATCTGCGCGAGCATGATGTTTTGTACGTTACGCTTATCTCTGCGGCCGCCTTGCCGCAGGAGTTGGTCGATAAGGTCGACCGTGCCACGACCGATTTGCTTTCCGCCGTCGGCGGCAAAACCTCCCTTTGGGTCAAGGAAGATCCGGCACTCATCGGCGGTTTGCGTTTGCGTATCGGTGATACTGTTTACGACGGCACGCTGGAGGAAGAGCTTTACCGCTTCCGCATCGGGGTCGAAAAGCGCCCCATCATCGGCGATGAAACGGTTGATTCTATTTTAGAGCAGTTCGCAAAGCGAATCCGCGAGACCGGAGAAAGCATCCACGTTTATCAGCGCGGACGTGTTATTTCCGTTTCGGACGGTATCTGCTGGATGGACGGTTTGGCCGATATTATGTACGGCGAAGTGGTCGAATTTGAATGCGGCGAGCGCGGTATGGTGCTGGATATTCAGCAGAACCGCATCGGCTGTGTCATTTTCGGTCAGTATCAGCATATCGAAAGCGGCAGCCGTGTGCGCCGTGTCGGTCGAATCGCCTCGGTCCCGGCCGGTGAAGAAATGCTCGGCCGTGTGGTCGACGCCATCGGTAACCCGATCGACGGCAAGGGTCGTATCCATACTGCCGAAAAGCGTCCGATCGAATTCGGTGCCGCCGGTATTTTGGACCGTTCGCCGGTACAAAAGCCGCTGCATACGGGTCTTAAGGCCATCGACTCCATGGTGCCGATCGGTCGCGGTCAGCGTGAATTGATCATCGGTGACCGTCAAACCGGTAAAACCGCCATTGTGCTGGATACCATCTTGAATCAGCGCGGCAAGGACGTTATCTGTATCTACGTCGGCGTCGGTCAAAAAGAAACCAGTATCGCCGACTTTAAGGAAAAACTGACCCTGAACGGCGCGATGGATTATACCGTCATCGTTGCGGCAACCGCTTCGGAATCGGCGGCCATGCAGTACATCGCACCCTTTGCCGGTACGGCGATCGGCGAATACTTTATGTATGCCGGTAAGGACGTTCTTATTATCTACGACGATCTTTCCAAGCACGCCGTGGCCTACCGTGAGTTGTCCCTTTTGTTACAGCGCCCCTCGGGTCGTGAAGCCTATCCGGGCGATATCTTCTATTTACATTCCCGTTTGTTGGAGCGTTCTGCCCATTTGTCCGAAGAACTGGGCGGCGGCTCGATGACGGCATTGCCCATCATCGAAACGCTGGCGGGGGATATTTCCTCCTACGTTCCGACCAACGTCATTTCCATTACCGACGGTCAGATCTTCTTGGAAAGCGAGCTTTTCCACGAAGGTCAGCG
>JAKSQF010000107.1 GCA_024404235.1 Clostridia bacterium
GGACCTGTTATCGGGTACCTGATAACAATGGTCTAAGTGATAAATCCCAGTTTGTTGAGATGAAAGAAATAACCCTCAGAAAAGAAATTCCTTTTCTGAGGGTTTTCTTGTTTCAAAAACATCCTGATGGGGCTCGCCCTTTGGAAGGTTCTTTATTTTTTCTTATTCGGAAAAATTTATTGCAAACTTGCGTTTTTGCTATTCGTAGGGGCGAACTGTGTTCGCCCGATAACCTTTTTGAAACCGAAAAACTCACCGGTGAAAATACCGGCATATTGAATAATGTTTTCAAAACCGTACTACAAACATTATACTTGCACAATGCAGCGGGCGAACTGGGGTCGCCCCTACGGCGTTTCGGAATTTTTATGCCAATATCTTTTTCAACTTTACAAGATCCCGCACGTCGACGGCCGTGTCCTTGTTCACGTCGTACTGCGGAAGCGTCAAATCACGCAAAATCGCCCATTTTAAGGAAATCACATCGCGGGAGTTGATATTGCCGTCCTTGTTTACGTCACCGGGTCGGTTACCTTGTGCCAGCACCTTAAGTGCGCGGTAATCTTCCTCGTTCGGCGTACCGCCGCCTGCGTTGATGCTCGGCAACGTTTCCCACGTCCGATTGATCATTCCCGGACGGATCTTGATACCCGAAACGGTAATCAAATCGGTGTAGCGGAAATCGGTACCCCAACTGTCCACCGCCGCATTGTTTTGATCGTATTCGGCATAAAACAGGGCGTTGTCGTTTACCTCGATCTCGCCGCAATAAACGGCGTTGCCGTCGGTACCGTCATCGGCACGCAGACCGTAGGCGGTTATCTGCGAATCGCCATACAAATCCAACCACGGCACCTCGTAACCGGTGTAGGTAGCGTAATAACCGTAATGGCCGGAAAGCTTTAAGCGAACGTTCTCCCACGTGGAAACGGTGCTGTCCGAAGCGGAAAGCGCCCGACCGCCGTTTTTGGAAACGGCAATATCCATCGACCCGCTTCCGTAAATTCGCACGTAGCAATCCTCCGCAACACGGATGCCGTCCATATCGTTTTGGGCGGTCGCCTTGATGGTGCTGTCGCCGATCAAATAAACACTGATGTTGCGGTCGATGTAAACAACGGCGCTTCGACCGTCTGCGGCGGAATAGATACCGCACGGCGCGGTGATTTTCGCATTATCAAAAATCAGCGTTTCGCCGATGGGGTATTCGTCACCGTAAACCACACCGTTGGGAACAAATTTTACACTGCCGCCGTCGTTCAGTACGTCGTAGCGGTTTTCTGCCGTGACCGGCACACCGGCCACCCAAATGTTATAGCCCTCCGCCTGCTGGGCGTAGTAAACAGCACCGATCGCGGGGGAAGCGTCGACCGTACCGCCGGCGCCCTTAAACATATCTTCGTTAAAGCGTTCGGCCGTGACGGCATTTGCGGGAATCGACCAAGTGGCGCCCTTGCCGATTTTATAAAGCTTTAGGTCGGCGCAGTTGCGGAACATCTCGCGGTAGCAGGTTTTTTCAAGATTGACCGCCGGTAATTGCGGTGCTGCCGCTAATTTATAGCAGTTTAAGAACATCTGCTGATAGCAGGCCGGCGCCAACGTCACAGCCGGTAACGCCGGTGCGGTCGTCAGCGTGGTGCAGTTTGCAAACATACGGTTGTACGCCATCAGCGGAACGGAAGTGGCAGGCAAGGCAGGCGCATTCTGCAAAGCCGAACAGCCTTCAAACATACAGCTGTAGCAGGTCGAGTCCAGCGTGGTTGCCGGAAGCGTGGGTGCCGTAACAAGGGCGGTGCAGTTTTGGAACATCGCCTCGTAGCAACTCCATTTCATTGTGGTTGCCGGAAGTGTGGGCGCCGTGGTCAAGACGGGGCAATTAAAAAACATCTTGAAATAGCAGGACTGATAAAGATTAGTTGCCGGAAGCGGCTTTGCCGTTTTCAGACCCCTGCAATTTTCGAACATTTCCGAATAGCAGTGGTCGGCCATGGTCATTGCGGGCAACGAAGGGGTTGTGGTCAGACCGTGGCAGGCATAAAACATTCGGGAATAGCAATAGCGGTCAAGCTTGGTAGCGGGAAGGGACGGTGCCGCCGTCAGCCCATTACAGCCGTAAAACATACTGTTGTAACAGCCGTCCACCATCGTCATAGCAGGCAGAGCGGGAGCGGTGGTCAAGCCTTCGCAGTTGTAAAACATGGCGGAATAGCAGTCCGCCGCCAAGGTTGTGGCAGGCAGGGACGGTGCTTTTGTCAGCTTTGCCCAGCCGTCAAACAGCCACGCAAAGCACCGTGCATCCATAGTGGCGGCACTCGGGTTGGAATAGTTTAACAGCGTCATAATGTTGCCGTCGCAGGAAACACCCGACGTGGCGGTCAGCTTCCAGCGGTAGGCCTCGCTGCCCGTGATTTTGGTGTTGCCCGTACCGCGGATGCAAAGGTAGTAAACTCCGCCGCTTTGTGCGGCCGAAATCTCGCCGCCGTCCCACGTACTCCAGTTAGAATTGTTGGTGGAATATTGCAGCGTACCGTTCCAACCCTTTTGGACGGCGTAGATCTTAAAGGCGGCACTACTGCTGAAGGTGATGTGGTCGTTGCCGGTGACCGTTGCCGCAGAAGTGATCATCGGCACGGCACACAAGCACACCGCAAGGCACAGTAAAATGCTTAATAATCTTTTTATCCGCATAAAAATCCTCCTTAAAGCAGGTTAAATATATCCGTTTATCATTATATCATATATAAACCTATATGCAAGCGGGTTTTGTAATTGTAGGGGCGAACTGTGTTCGCCCGATAATGTTTTTGATTATTGGAATAAAAACGGGCGAACACAGTTCGCCCCTACGAAGATAACACGCACAGGTGAAAAGCAAAGCGTTTTATCCGCCTGCCGCATTAAGTTTATCAGCATTTTTGTACTTTATTTCAACATCAGTTCACAAATCAACTTACTGTGTTCTACCGGGTCGGCGACGGATTTTCCGCCGATCAGGCAGGCCTCGCCGTAAAGCAGTTTTGCGTACTTTTGCAGGGTGTCGCGGTCGTTGTCGTAAAGGCCGTTCAGTTTTTCGGCAATCGGGTGGTCGGCGTTGATTTCAAGCACGATCTGTGCCTTAACCTTTTCGCCGCCGGCGTTCGGCATGGCGTTCAGGGTCTTTTCCATTTCCAGCGAAAGGCCGCCCTCACTCGTTAAGCACACGGGGTGTTCTTTCAATTTGCCGGTAAAGCGTACCGCCTGCACGCTGTCGCCCAGCGCCTCTTTCATACAGTCGAAAAGGTCTTTTGCGGCGGTGTTCTTTTCCTCCAGCGCCTTCTTTTCGTCCTCGCTTGAAAGGTCAAACCCGTCGTCGCAGATGTTCACAAACTTTTTGCCGTCGTACTGCTGTAACATCATCAGCGCAAATTCGTCGACGTTTTCGGTCAGATACAAAATTTCGTAATTCTTCTCACGCACGGCGTCGCACTGCGGCAGCATTTCGATTTTTTCCACCGTTTCGCCGGCGGCAAAGTAGATGCTGTCCTGACCCTCCGGCATACGGGAAACGTACTCTTTCAGGGTTGCCGGTTTCTTCTCGAATGAGGAGGTGAACAGCAACAGATCCTGCAAAACGTCCTTGTGCATACCGTAATCGTTATACACGCCGAATTTGAGCTGTACGCCGAACGACTTATAAAACTCTTCATAAGCGGCACGGTCGGCGGTCAGCATTTTTTCAAGCTCACTGCGGATCTTCTTTTCCAGCGTTTTGGCGATCAGCTTCAACTGGTGGTCGTGCTGTAACATTTCGCGGGAGATATTCAGCGAAAGATCCTCGCTGTCGACAAGTCCCTTAACAAAGCTGAAATAATCGGGCAACAAATCGGGGCACTTGTCCATAATCAGCACGCCTTTAGAGTACAGCTGTAAACCTTTTTCGTATTCCTTGGTGTAGAAATCGAACGGCGGGTGCTTCGGAATGAACATCAGCGCATTGTAGGTCGCCTGACCCTCGGTTTTGGCGTGAATGACCCGTGCGGCATCCTCCCAATCACGGAATTTTTCCTTATAAAAGGCGTTGTATTCTTCGGGCGTGATCTCGCTTTTGTTCTTCTTCCAAAGCGGTACCATACTGTTAAGCACGCGGTCTTCGGTTACGTCCTCAAATTCGCCCTCTTTGCCCTCGACCGGCTTGCGGGTGCTCCACGCCATACGGATCGGGTGGCGGATGTAGTCGGAATATTTCTTGATCAGTTCACTGATGCGATACTGCTCCAAATACTCGGAATAGTTTTCTTCCTCGGTATCGTCTTTCAAGTGGATGGCAACCACGGTACCGACGTCCGCTTTATCGCTTTTGCCGATGGTGTAACCCTCTGCTCCGCAGGATTCCCAACGGCAGGCTTCCTCGGCGCCGAAAGCACGGGTATCGACCGTGACCTTATCGCCCACCATAAAGGCGGAATAAAAACCAACGCCGAACTGACCGATGATATCCACGTTTTCGGTCTTTTCGTTTTCGTTGCGGAAGTTAAGCGATCCCGAATGGGCAATGGTACCGAGATTCTTTTCGAGGTCCTCGGCCGTCATACCGCAACCGTTGTCGATGACACGGATGATACGCGCGTCTTTGTCGATTTCAATGCGAATGGCAAAGTCGTCGGCAGTAAGTCCTACCGTGCTGTCGGTAAGCGAACGGAAATACAGCTTGTCAATGGCGTCGGACGCATTGGAAACGATTTCACGCAGGAAAATTTCCTTGTGGGTGTAGATGGAATTGATCATCATATCCATCAGTTTTTTGGATTCGGATTTGAATTGACGCATAAATAAAGGCCTCTTTTTAAATAATATTAAATCGTCCGCTTGTTTGAAATAAGGCGGTCGATTTTATTAACAAAACCCACCGAGTTATCCACCGTTTTCGGCGGATAAAAAGCATAACTTTTCGTCTGTGCCGTTCGGGGCGAAAGTACACATGGCGACACCGACTCGGTTTCCTTTATTTTACTACATTTTTGCAAAAAAGTAAATACCCCCGCCCCCGAAAAGGGGCAACAATTTTTCTCTTGTATTTATATATGTATTGTGATACAATATACTGTGTATATGCCAAAATACTGAAAGAGGGTACAAATATGAAATGTCCGTTTTGTGGTTACGAAGAAAGTAAGGTCATCGACTCGCGTCCGACCGACGAGGGCGAGCGCATCCGCCGCCGCCGTGAATGTTTGCAGTGCGGCAAGCGTTTTACAACCTATGAAATGATCGAAAATCTGCCGATCATCGTTATTAAAAAGGACAAGTCCCGCCAGACCTTCAACCGCGATAAGCTGATGACCGGTCTTTTGCGTGCCTGCGAAAAGCGTCCGGTTTCCATTGATACGCTGGAGCGCACCATTGACGAAATCGAAACCATTATTCAGAATTCGCTCGACCGTGAGGTCACCAGCGAACACATCGGTGAATTGGTAATGGAAAAGCTCAAGGGCATCGACGAGGTCGCCTACGTCCGCTTCGCCAGTGTTTACCGCCAGTTTAAGGACATCAACACCTTTATGGATGAATTAAGCAAGCTGTTACGGAAGGACTAATTTTTCAATGAACGAAAACGAGCGTATGGCGGAGCTGCTGCTCCCCAATATTGATAAAACCCCCGATTATTATGAAAATATGTATCCGGCACGCACCCTGCCCGAGGGCGCAAGGGTCACCCGTATCGCCCCCAGTCCCACGGGGTATCTGCATTTGGGCACGTTGTTTACGGCGCTGGTCAACCGCGTTACCGCAACCTCTTCGGGCGGCGTGTTTTACACCCGTATTGAGGATACCGACAAAAAGCGTGAAATCGTCGGCGGTATCGAGGATATTATCGACGGCTTAAACCGTTTCGGCATTGCCATTGACGAAGGCTTTGTCGACGGCACCCGTGAATCGGGCGAATACGGCCCCTATCAGCAAAGCCACCGTGCCGAAATTTATCAAACCTACGTAAAAGACCTGATTCGTCAGGGCCTTGCCTACCCCTGCTTCTGCACGGCAGAAGAACTGGAGGCGGTGCGCAACAGCCAAGAAGCACAGAAGATCCGCACCGGCTACCATGGGCAGTGGGCAAAGCATCGCAATATCACCGTCGACGAAGCGAAAGCACTTATCGACGAGGGCAAGCCGTTTGTTGTGCGCCTGCGTTCGCCGGGCGACGAAAGCCACCGCATCGCTTTTGACGACGTGATCAAGGGTAAAATCGAAATGCCCGAAAACGATGAGGACTTCGTTCTCTTAAAATCGGACGGCATCCCAA
The DNA here is from genome assembly GCA_024404235.1 of Clostridia bacterium. Taxonomy (GTDB): domain Bacteria; phylum Bacillota; class Clostridia; order Oscillospirales; family Acutalibacteraceae; genus UBA737. The sequence continues at coordinate 6,281 of JAKSQF010000107.1, forward strand.
CCTACCACTTTGCACACGCCATTGACG
>JAKSQF010000108.1 GCA_024404235.1 Clostridia bacterium
GATTGACCGACATCCATTGTGCCAAAAAGTTATGATCCGGCAAATAGGAAACGATTTTTTTCGTTTCTGGACCAATAGGTTTTCCGTCGATCAGCACCGTGGCACCGTTCGACGTAAGCAAACCGCCGGCAATCTTCAAAAGGGTTGTTTTACCACTGCCGTTCGGGCCGAGTAGGCCGACGATCCTGCCGGACTCAACTGTAATGCTGACGTTATTCAAAGCACGCTGACCGTGATAAGATTTCGACAAATCTTTGCATTCAAATATTACACTCATAGTTCCTCTCCTGTTCCCTTATTCAGTACTTGTTTGATTGATTCAAGGACTTCTTCATCATTCAGGCCGACCTTTCGTAATGTGTCAACCAACTGTGAACAGCATTCCGACACATATTGCTCAAGCGCCCGACGAATCAAAGCATCATCCTCCGTCACAAAGCGTCCGTCACCGCGTTTGGTGTAAACAAGTCCTGTATCCTCCAAAGCGGCCAAAGCACGCTGCATCGTGTTTGGATTAACACCGACGGTTATTGCAAGGTCGCGCACCGTTTCAAGGCGCTGACCCGGTTCATACCGTCCGGCAACGATTTCCAGCGTGATGCGGTCGACGATTTGCTGAAAAATCGGCTTTGTACTGTCAAAACTCCACGCCATTTGATCACCTCGTATTATTGTACTATTTGAATAATACACTAACACAACTAAAAAGTCAAGCATTTTTTGCAAAAAAATAATCCCGTGCCGAAGCACGGGATAAATCTAAACGAAATCAATCGTTGATGTAAGGCAGTAAAGCAACCTGACGTGCACGCTTGATAGCGGTAGTTACTTCACGCTGGTGACGGGCACAGGTGCCGGTCGCACGGCGCGGCAGGATCTTTGCACGTTCGGAAACGAACTTGCGCAGTCTTGCTACATCCTTGTAATCGATTTCTTCTACACGGTCTTCACAGAAACGGCAAACTTTCTTGTGTGCCTTTCTGCGAACCGGTCTATCGGTTCTTTCCTTTTCCATAAAAAGATAACTCCTTTACTTAAAATCAGAACGGCAGATCATCATCAGAGCCATTGTCGATTTCAGCGAAATCGTTAACGCCGGCATTGCTGAAGGATGCTGCCGGTACCCCGTCGGTACCGGGGGCGGAATCACGCTTGGATTCCACAAACTGGGCATTATTCACGACCACTTCGAAAGCGGTGCGCGGATTACCGTTTTTATCGGTATAACGACGGGTCTGGATAGAACCTTCGATACCAATCAGGCTGCCCTTCTTAAAATACTTCGTAATAAACTCCGCACGCTGACGCCATGCAACGATGTTGATGAAGTCGGTCTGCGGTTCTTCGCCGGAGCGATAACTACGGTTTACCGCGATGGAGAACGAAGTAACGGAAATTCCGTTCGCGGTGGTTTTCAGTTCAGGATCCGCGGTCAGTCTGCCGGTTAAAACGACAAGATTGAACATAATTCTTTCTCCTTTACTTCTTGATGACTAAAACACGAAGAACGCCATCAGTGATTTTCGCAACACGTTCAAGCTCAGCCGGGAATTCCGGTTCTGCAGTGAAAGTTGTGAAAACATAGTAGCCTTCCGGTTCATCGTCGATAGCGTAAGCCAGGCGGCGTTTGCCCCAATCATCGACGTTTTCGACCGTGCCGTTTTTGGCGATCAGATCGGCAAACTTAGTTTTGAGAGCTTCCAGAGCTTCATCACCGTTTGCTACCGAATAGACCAATGCTGCTTCATACTTATTGACCATTTTCTGCACCTCCTTTTGGACTTATGGCTCTGTTCATTATAACAGAGCAAGGAGCAAATCGACAAACTCTGCCGATTAGCACATAGCATTATAACAAACTTTAAACGATTCGTCAACAATTTTTTCAAAAATATTGATTTTTCATTATAAATCATTTATAATAGCATTCGTAGGAGATGATTTTATGTTGCTTGCAATCGACATCGGCAATTCAAACATCACGTTGGGTGGCTTTACGGACGACGTACTTTGCTTTACGGCGCGCCTTGCTACCGACTCGCGGATGACGGGTGACCAATACGCTGTGATGATTCGTGACGTTTTGGATTTATACGGGCAAAATCCCGCCGATATTGAGGACTGTATCATTTCTTCGGTCGTTCCTCCGGTTGCCAATGCAATCTCCAAAGCCGTTTCACGACTTTGTGAAATCGTTCCGCTTTCTATCGGTCCCGGCGTTAAGACAGGGTTAAACATCAAAATCGACAATCCGGCTCAGTTGGGGGCCGACCTCGTGGTCGGTGCAGTCGGCGCGATTACTGAGTACACCCTGCCCTGTGTTGTGATTGATATGGGAACGGCGACAACACTCAGCGTGATAGACAAGAACGGTGCTTTTATCGGTGCGATCATTGCCGCAGGCGTACATTTGACTTTAAAGTCCCTGTGTCGAAACACCGCGCAGTTACCTGCTATCGATATCAAAGCCCCGAAGTCGGTCATCGGCACCAATACGGTCGACAGTATGAAATCAGGTCTTGTTCTCGGCACGGCCGCCATGCTGGACGGATTACTCGACCGCATTGAGGACGAGCTTGGCGAGATCCCAACCGTGATTGCAACGGGCGGTCTTTGTCAGGAAATCATCCCCCACTGCCGTCGCAACATAATTTATAATGAAAATTTATTGTTAGACGGCCTGCGCGAAATCTACGAAAGAAATCATTAAAACTTAATAACAGGGACGAAATTATTAAGAATTGTACCCATTAGGGACAGTATCGGAGGTAATTAAAATGTCAAAGAAAAAAAATCTGTTCACACTCTGCCTGCTTGCTCTGCTTACGGCAATTATGCTGGTCATGGATTTCACGCCGCTCGGATACATTACTACCGGCCTGTTTTCCATCACTCTGATGACCTTACCGGTCGCGATCGGAGCCGCTTGCTTAGGCGAATACGCCGGCCTTTATCTTGGCTTCCTGTTCGGCTTAACCAGTTTTCTGCAATGCTTCGGAATCGGTGCAATGATTGATCCTAGCGCCGCTGTTCTTTTTGCAACCAGTCCGTTCGGCACTATTTTTGCCTGCTTTATCCCCCGAATGATTGCAGGTTATGTAAGCGGCTTGCTTTTCCGCCTGCTTTACAAAAAATTCAACACCGGCATTCTCCCCCACGCCGTAGCCTGTGCTGTAGTACCGCTGTTGAATACCGTTTTGTTCCTGTCAGCCTACGTGCTGATGTTCAAAAACACCGTTCTTGCAGGTGTTTCTGTTAAAGTAGTTTTCCTTTCGGCCTTAAGTATTAACGGTTTAATCGAACTTGCCGTTACTTTAATCATCGGAACTGCTGTCAGCAAGGCCATTCATCGCTATCTAAAGCGTTTCTGATACGTTTTCTGTATATTATTTTCACGAAAAGCCGACTTTTGTCGGCTTTTCTTTTATTATGAACATACAAATTTATATTTTTTTAAAAAAAGGCTTTATTTTTCTGCATTTATTTGGTATAATATCAAGGATATTGGAATACCTATGTAAATTTGGGTATTTTAATTCACTTTTGTAAAATATGGATTGTTCCATAAATATTTTTAGGAGGAAGTTTTACTATGAGCCACAAGTATGTGTACCTTTTCAGTGAAGGTAATGCGCAGATGCGCGAACTGCTGGGCGGTAAGGGTGCTAACCTCGCCGAAATGACCGGTCTCGGTCTGCCGGTACCGCAGGGATTCACCATCTCTACCGAAGCCTGTACCCAGTATTATGAGGATGGTCGTCAGATCAACCCCGAAATTCAGGCACAAATCATGGAATACATCGAGAAGATGGAAACCATCACCGGTAAGAAATTCGGTGATAAGGAAAATCCGCTGCTCGTTTCTGTCCGTTCCGGTGCCCGTGCTTCCATGCCCGGCATGATGGACACCATTTTGAACCTCGGTTTGAATGAAGACGTTGTTGACGTCATCTCCAAGAAATCCAACAATCCGCGTTGGGCTTGGGACTGCTATCGCCGTTTCATCCAGATGTACTCCGACGTTGTTATGGAAGTCGGTAAGAAGTACTTTGAACAATTGATCGACGCCATGAAGGAAAAGAAGGGCGTTACGCAGGACGTTGAGCTTTCTGCTGATGACCTGAAGGAATTGGCCGGCCAGTTCAAGGCTGAATACAAGTCCAAGATCGGTGAAGACTTCCCGTCTGACCCGAAGGAACAGTTGATGGGCGCCATCAAGGCTGTTTTCCGTTCTTGGGACAACCCCCGTGCAAACGTTTACCGTCGTGACAACGATATCCCGTATTCTTGGGGTACCGCTGTTAACGTTCAGATGATGGCTTTCGGTAACATGGGTGACGATTGCGGTACCGGTGTTGCCTTTACCCGTGACCCGGCTACCGGTGAAAAGGGTCTGATGGGCGAATTCCTGACCAATGCACAGGGTGAAGACGTTGTTGCCGGCGTTCGTACTCCGATGAAGATCGACGAAATGGCTAACAAGTTCCCCGAAGCTTTCAAACAGTTCAACGAAGTTTGCGCTATCCTCGAAGATCACTACCGTGATATGCAGGATATGGAATTCACCGTTGAAAACGGCAAGCTCTTCATGCTGCAGACCCGTAACGGTAAGCGTACCGCTCAGGCTGCTTTGAAGATCGCCTGCGACTTGGTTGACGAAGGCATGATCGACGAAAAGAAAGCTGTTGCTATGATCGATCCGCGTAACCTTGACACCCTGCTCCACCCGCAGTTCGACCAGAAGGCTTTGAAGGCCACTGCTCCGATCGGCAAGGGCTTGGGCGCTTCCCCCGGTGCTGCCTGCGGTAAGGTCGTCTTCAATGCTGACGATGCTGAAGCTTGGAACGCCCGTGGCGAAAAGGTCGTTCTCGTTCGTTTGGAAACCTCTCCGGAAGACATTACCGGTATGAAGGCTTCTCAGGGTATTTTGACCGTCCGTGGCGGTATGACCTCTCACGCTGCCGTTGTTGCACGTGGTATGGGTACCTGCTGTGTTTCCGGTTGCGGCGACATTAAGATGGACGAAGACAATAAGCAGTTCACCTTGGCAGGCAAAACCTTCCACGAAGGTGACTATATCTCGATCGACGGTTCTACCGGTGCCATCTATGACGGCATCATCCCGACTGTTGATGCTGAAATCGCCGGTGAATTCGGCCGCATCATGGATTGGGCTGACAAGTATCGTCGTTTGAAGGTTCGCACCAATGCCGATACTCCGGCTGATGCTAAGAAGGCTCGCGAACTGGGCGCCGAAGGTATTGGTCTGTGCCGTACCGAGCACATGTTCTTCGAACCGACCCGTATCGCTGCTTTCCGTGAAATGATCTGCGCTGATACCGTTGAAGAACGCGAAGCCGCTTTGGCAAAGATTATGCCGATGCAGCAGGCTGACTTCGAAGCTTTGTACGAAGCTTTGGAAGGCAACCCCGTAACCATCCGCTTCCTGGATCCCCCGCTCCACGAGTTCGTTCCGACCGAAGAGGCCGAAATCAAGGCTTTGGCCGAAGCTCAGGGCAAGTCTGTTGAAGCTATCAAAGCTATCATCACCGGCCTGCATGAAACCAACCCGATGATGGGTCACCGTGGCTGCCGTTTGACCGTCACCTATCCGGAAATCGCCGTTATGCAGACTAAGGCTGTTATCCGCGCTGCGATCAACGTTCAGAAGGCTCACGCCGATTGGAAGATCGTTCCGGAAATCATGATCCCGCTGGTTGGCGAAATCAAGGAATTCAAGTTCGTTAAGGATATCGTTGTTAAGACTGCTGATGCTGAAATCGCAGCTGCCGGCGCTGACCTCAAGTACGAAGTCGGTACCATGATCGAAATCCCGCGTGCTGCTTTGACCGCTGACGACATTGCTAAGGAAGCTGAGTTCTTCTGCTTCGGTACCAACGATCTTACCCAGATGACCTTCGGCTTCAGCCGTGACGATGCCGGTAAGTTCCTCGGTGCTTACTATGACAACAAGATTTACGAAAACGATCCGTTTGCCCGCTTGGACCGCAACGGTGTCGGCAAATTGATGGATATGGCTGTTACCCTCGGTAAGGGCGTACGTCCGGAAATGCACTGCGGCATCTGCGGTGAGCACGGTGGTGACCCGACTTCCGTCGAGTTCTGCCATAAGGTTGGCTTGGACTATGTTTCCTGCTCTCCGTTCCGTGTTCCGATCGCTCGCTTAGCTGCTGCTCAGGCTGCAATCGCTGAAATGTAATAATTCAATCGCTTATGCGGAAAGCCGCCCG
>JAKSQF010000109.1 GCA_024404235.1 Clostridia bacterium
GCGAGCCGTTGACCGCACAGGCCTGCGATTTGCTGATGAATCTGATTTTTGAGCCCAATGTTACAGACGGATCATTCAACGAAGATGATATGGCCCGTGAAAAGCGCAAAGCCATTGAACACCTACAGGGCGAGTACGCCGATAAGCGGCTTTACGCCAAGCGACGCTTAATTGAAGAAATGTATGCCGATTCTGGTTTCGGTACGCCGAAATGCGGTACCGAGGAGCAAATTGAAGCGTTGACCGGTAAAGATTTATACGAAGCTTGGCAGGAAATGCTGCAATCAGCCTTTATACGCGTCAACGTTATTTCCGCCGCCCTGCCGCCCAAACTTTTCCAAAACATTTCCGAGTGCTTTAAGCAGGTGGATCGGAAACACTTCACCGACCGCTTTGCACACTCCCACACCCGTCAGGTCGGTATGGTGCATAATGTAACCGAGCACATGGACGTCACGCAGGGTAAGGTTGCAATGGGCTTTTCCAGTGAATTGGCCGGCGACGATTCCACAACGGCTTCTCTTTTCGTTATGACCGATATCTTCGGCGGCGGACCCTATTCCAGATTGTTTGCCAACGTGCGTGAAAAGTTAAGTCTTTGCTATTACTGTGTTGCGGTTGCGCAACGCATCAAGGGTTTAATGACGGTTGACATCGGTGTTGAATCCAAAAATGCCGAACGTGCCAAGCAGGAAATTTTAAAACAGCTGGAGATTGTTCAAAACGGAAAATTTGACGATTTTGAATTTAATTCCTCCATCAAAAGCACCGTCGATTCCCTGCACAGCATCAGCGACAGTCAAGCCTCCATGGATGCGTGGTATACTAACAAAATCAGTAATGCTACGCTGATTTCACCGGACGATTTCGCCAATATGATCCTTTCCGTAACGAAAGAGGACGTTATAAAGGCCGCGCAGGGTATTCATCTGCATACAGTTTATCAACTGTTACCGAAGGAGAACTGATTTATGCAAAAGCAAACTTTTGAAAGTCCGTTGGGACAAAGCTACGTTAAGGCAGTTTTGCCGAACGGTCTGCAGATTTATATTTTTGAAAAGCCGCAGTACACAACCGTGCACGCCATTTTCGGCACGCACTACGGTTCAATTGATACCACCTTTTCAAAGAACGGCGGCAAGGAAATTACCGTTCCGGAAGGTATTGCACATTTTTTAGAGCACAAGCTTTTTGAAAGCGAAGACGGCGACGCCTTTACCCGATTCGCCGAAACGGGTGCCTACGCCAACGCCTATACTTCCTTTGACCGTACCTGCTATTTATTCTCCTGCTCAAACCGATTTGATGAGAATCTCGATATTCTGTTGGATTTTGTGCAGTCGCCCTACTTCACGGCACAGACCGTACAAAAAGAGCAGGGCATCATCGGACAGGAAATACGAATGTACGAGGATAATCCCGGTTGGCGCGTGCTTTTCAATCTGTTAGGAAAAATGTTCCCGTCGCATCCCGTACACATTGACATTGCAGGCACGGCGGATTCGATCGCGCAAATCGACGATAAGCTCCTTTACCAATGCTATGAAACGTTTTATAATCCGGCCAATATGTTTATCTGCATTGCAGGAAACGTTGACACCGAAAAAGTATTGAAAAAAATCGAATCCGGTATTCGCCAGTGTGCACCGGTGCAGATCAAGCGCAGTGAATTCATTGATAACGAACCGGTGACCGAGCATTTGGTTACGCAGGAACTGGATGTGGCCATTCCGATGTTCTGTTACGGTTTCAAGCAAAAAATTGACTCGCCAGAGCGCTCTCTAAAAACAAGAATTTGTATGTCTTTGCTGTTGGAATTACTTTGCGGTGACGCTTCTCCGCTGTATGCACGGCTGATCCGTATGGGTCTTATCAACGACGAGTTCGACAGCGAATACTTTATCGGTCACGGATATGCAACCGTTCTGTTCTCGGGTGAATCGAACGACCCCGAGCGAGTCGCGGCAGAGATAACCAAAGAAATCGGCAACCTGCGTGAAAACGGACTTGATAAAAAAATGTTTTCCGCCGCAAAATGCTCGCTGTACGGTAGTGCCGTTTGCCGGTTTGACAGTGTGGAGGCTATGGCCTCGCAGTTGACCGAATGCGCCGTGGCAGACTTCAATCTGTTCGACGAATTCAAGCTGTTGAAGTCGGTCACGATTGATGACGTCTATAAACTACTGGAAAGCTTTGACGATGACAATACCGTCCTTTCCCTGATTTTGCCCCGTGCAAAATCGGATGAAGCGGAGGAAGTATAATGGATGTATTGAATGTAACAATTTTCGGTTTGCACTTAAAACTAAAACCGATTGCCTTTACCCTGCCGATCGGCTCGGGATGGAGCATTTACTGGTACGGTATTTTAATCGCCACCGGTTTTCTTTTGGCGCTGATCTACGCTATGAAAACCGCTAAACGATACAACATCAACACCGACCGTATGTTGGACGTTGTATTGGTCACTACCCCGTTGGCCATTTTGGGTGCCCGTTCTTATTACATCATTTTCGATCCGGTAATGACCTTCCGTGACTTTTTTGATTTCAGCGGCGCCGGTTTTTCGGGACTTGCCATTTACGGCGGCGTCATTGCGGCATTTGCCGTTGGTTTTATAATGTGCAAAATTTCAAAGATCAAAATTTTAGATATGTTTGATCTCGCCGCGATCGGTTTTTTGATCGGGCAAGCCGTCGGCCGTTGGGGCAACTTCGTCAATCAGGAAGCCTTCGGCGCACCGACCGGCAGTAAATGGTGGGGCATGACAAGTCAAAACGTCGTTGAAGATTTCTTGGATAAAGGATATTCGGCAGATGCCTTAGCACATCCCTGCTTTTTATACGAGTCCATTTGGTGTTTTATCGGATTTTTGCTGTTAAACCATTTCAGTAAAAACAGAAAATTCAGCGGTCAGTTGATTTTGAGCTATGGCGTTTGGTACGGTTTCGGCCGCGGATTTATCGAATTACTGCGCACCGACAGCCTAATGCTCGGCGCACTTCGCGTTTCAAGTCTTTTGTCCTTTGTTGTCTGTATCGCCTGCGGCGTTCTCTTATTTGTATTTTTGAAGCGGTCCGAGCAGCGGACACACGAAGGTGATTACGATGAATTGTTTGCCGACGAAACACTGTCCGACGACAGTGCGGATGCAAATGAAGAAACAACTGAAACATCTACCCTGATTGAGGAGGAAATTACAGATGAGCAAATTGATTAACGGAAAAGAGATTTCGGCCGCAGTAAAAGACCGTGTTGCCGCAGAGGTGGCCGAATTAAAGAATAAAGGCATTTCGGTCGGACTTGCCGTCATTATTGTCGGCGAAAATCCGGCGTCGAAAATCTACGTTGCCAACAAGAAAAAGGCCTGCGAATCTTTAGGTATCGTTTCGCACGAATTTGCCCTGCCGGAAGAAACCACGCAGGAAGAACTGCTGAAACTGATCCAAACGCTGAACAGCGAAAAATCCATTAACGGTATTCTGTGTCAGTTACCGCTGCCCCGTCACATTGACGAGCAGTCGATCATTAACGCCATCGCACCCGAAAAGGACGTCGATGCATTCCATCCGACCAACGTCGGCCACATTATGATCGGTGACTTTGATTTTGTTCCCTGCACACCGGCCGGCATTATTGAAATGCTGGATTATATGGATATTTCACCTGCCGGCAAAAACTGTGTTGTTATCGGTCGCAGTAACATCGTCGGAAAGCCGATGGGAATGCTGTTGTTACATCGTAACGGCACGGTCACTATCTGCCATTCCAAAACGCAGAATTTAAAAGAAATCTGCCGCAACGCCGATATACTTGTAGCCGCTGTCGGGAAGGCAAATTTTGTTACGGCCGATATGGTCAAACCCGGTGCCGTTGTTATTGACGTCGGTATGAACCGTTTGGAAGGGCATCTCTGCGGTGACGTGGACTTTGCGGCAGTTGAACCCATCGCTTCGGCCATTACGCCCGTTCCGGGTGGTGTAGGTCCGATGACAATTGCAATGCTGATGCAAAACGCATTGACCGCCGCCAAACGCCAGAACGGTATTCTTTAATCAATTCAGGAAAGCGGTGTTCTTTTGAAACGCATTTTATGTTTGCTGATCGCTCTGTGTATTCCGGTTATTCTCCTTAGCGGATGCAATAAACCAAGCGAATACACCCTTACGCTTCCGTCAAAACAATACCTTACCGATGATGAAAAACTTGCCGATCATTTCGGTATGACGCGTACCGAATTTGATCAGTATATAAAGGATAATCATCTGCTTTTGTTAGCGGTATCAACCGATGATTTTGTTCAAATCAAGTTATCGGGTGAAGAAACGGAGTTTAGCAAAAAAATCAACTCTTTCAATAATTTGAATGACGAAAACCGTGCAACCATTGCGGAATATTTCGGAAAAAATTTCATAACCAAGTCCTTTGTCAAGGGTAACCACGGCAGCAATAATACGTATTTGAAGCTTTCCGGTGTTACACAGGATAAAACCGGAACAGTGACCTATAATACCACCGAATACATCACCGTTTGTAGCGGAAAGCTGTATACCCTATCCGTTTCGGCAAATGCTACGGTCGACGATCCGGCTGATGAAATCTTTTCAAAGCTGACGATCAACGGGCCGATCAACAAAGCTTCTTCCGACAATTCCAGAGCATCTGCCTTTATCATTGCTGGTATGACGCTTTTAGCGACCGTTGTTCTCGTTTTGGCATTCACCGTGCTCCGTGACGTTTTAAAGAAGAAAACGGTTCCTGATGAAAATTAAGACGAAATAAACATAACTGTGCCTCCCACGGGTATCATACCCTTGGGAGGCGTTGCTTTTGTACCGAGAATATAAAACCTTCATTTCCGAAATGGATGGTGGCTTACAAACGAATTTGAGTTTTGATTTGGTCAAACGTCCGCTGAACATTGCCGGCAGACCCGCTTGTTTATACTTCGTGGACGGATTTATGAAAGATGACGTGTTCGAGCATCTACTGGAGTATTTGTTTGCATTGACACCCGAAACGATCGACGGTATCGTCAGTATGGAGGAATTTCGGCTTTCCAAAATTCCTTACGTTCAGGCCGATTACACCGACTCGGTACAGGAGGCGATCACGCAGGTGCTGACCGGTCCTGCCGTGCTGGTAATCGGCGGCATTTCGGGGGCCTTGATCATCAATACAAGAAGGTATCCTGCCCGTGGCATTGCCGAGCCGCAAAAGGATAAATCGCTTCGCGGCTCCCGAGACGGTTTTATCGAGAATATTCAAATCAACGCCGCACTGATTCGCCGCCGCATTCGCACCGATTCTTTTCGCTTAGAGCATTTCAGAATCGGCAAGCGAACCAAATTGGATATTGCCGTTGGTTATATCGAAGAGTTGATCGACCCGAAACATCTGAAAGCCTTGAAAAAACGACTCCAGCAAATTGATATCAACGGCATATCCATGACGCAACAAGCCTTTGCCGAGGCGTTGATCCCGTCGGCCTTTATAAATCCTTACCCCAAATTCAAGTTTACCGAACGACCCGACTATGCCAGTGCTTGTATTTTAGACGGAAAAATCGTCATTTTGATGGACAACTCCCCTGCCGTGATGGTTTTACCGAATTCTTTTGCAGATTTTTTTCGGGATGTGGATGATTATTACTTTATGCCTTTGGTCGGGACCTATACCCGCTTAATACGCATTCTTGTCGCCCTAATGACCGTAGCGGCCGTTCCGTTATATCTTTTGGCGGTATCGCACCCAAATTATCTGCCGCCGCCAATGCATTTTATTTTACCCAAAGAAAACGCCGAGTTACCGCTATTTTGGCAGCTGCTCATCTTGGAGTTTGTTGTTGACGGCTTACAATTAGCCTCTCTCAACACCCCCGAAACCCTTTCAAACTCGTTAGGCATTATCGGCGGATTGCTGCTGTCGGAATTTGCGATCAATGCCGGCTGGTTTATTCCGGAGGCTGTTTTATGCATTGCCTTTGTAACCATTGCATCCTTTTCGCAACCGAGCTTTGAAATGGGTTATGCCATGAAATTCGAGCGTATCCTTTTGATGATTGCCGTATTTCTATTTGATTTTTGGGGATTTGCCGTTATGGTAATCGTCCTTATCATTGCAAAGATCTGTATTAAAACCATTTACGGGCACAATTATTTATACCCGATTTTTCCCTTTAATCGTCGTGCGTTTCTTCGCCTTTTGGTACACTGTCATGCTGTTCGTTTTGCGTGAAC
>JAKSQF010000011.1 GCA_024404235.1 Clostridia bacterium
TTCGCCGTCGGCCAGCTTGACCATCAGCTTATAGTCGGAGGTGCCGTTTTCGGTGTTATAAGCGGCAGCGGCAAAGGTGCGGCTGTCGTTCACATCGGAATAGGTCACGGCCGGCGTAGACAAGCCCTGCTTGTTTGCGGTGTAAGTATAAGGCGTTGCGGCATTGAAGCTGCGGTCGACCGTACCCTCACCTGCATTCACCGAGCAGACCTTACCGTTACGGTTCAGCACGGAAACGCTTCTCAAACTGTAACCTGCAGGCATCGGATCGATCGTCATATTCGTGCTATTCAATACCATAATGCCCATATTTACGTAATTTTTGCCGTCTGCACTATGCTGATAAGCAGACTGCGAGCAAGCGGTGTTGATAATGCTTTTGATCACCGACGAGGAAACCTCATCATCGGTGCAAACCCAGTTGTACTGATTCAGCGAACCGGTAAAGCTCAGCTTCGGATTTGTTTCGGTCGTAGCACCACTCTGTTCGCCCGAGCCGATCACGATTCCGCCGCCCAGCATTGTGTTGCCGACGCCGAAGCCGTCCGTTACCGGATATTGAACGGTGGTCAAGTCGTTGAATTCAACCGTTCCCTGATCGTTGCTGTTGATCTGAATATTGGCAAGCGCACCGCATTCAAAGGTGCAGTTGTCGATCTTCACGTTGCCGGCGCCGATATACAGATTGTTTCGTGCACCGTAGGCGTAGCAGTTGGAAACGGTGCTGTCGCCCGAAACGGCGATCGCCGACCACTGATAATCATAGCGTTCACGGGTTGCATCGGAAGAAGCGGAAACGTTGCCGGGCTCGGAAACGTATTCCGATCCGCTGCTTTTGAACAGATAGCCCTTCGGGAAAACCTTGCTGACGACCTGAACGTTATCCAGCGTGCCGTTCACTACATTTACAAAACCTTCGGGATATCCGTTATAGGCATTTCTGACACCTGTGCCGGTGCAGGAAATTTTAAAGCCGTTGCCGTAGAAGGTGTGACCGCCCGAAACGGTGATCATATTGTTACCGAGTCCGCAATCCTGCAAAAGAACGACGTCATTGGCAGTAGCATCGGTGGCGGTGGTCACGTTGGTGGCGTTGACGACCTCCAAATTCAGTTCAACCGGCTTATCGACGGCGTAGTCCACGGTCATTTTCACCGTGCCCGTGCCGTCAAACTTTACGGTGCCGGCCGTCCAATCGGTGGCGTTGGCGGTATATGCGGCGGTAGCCGTTCCGCTGACGTTTTCGGTCGAAATCGCAAGCTTTGCCGGTTTTACCTTGGCATAAGGTGCGGCATTAAACAAATTGCTTAAGGAAACGTTATTTTCGTTACCGACACGGTAGGTGTAGGTTGCCACGTTCGGCAGTTTGATATCCACATTACCCTTAATCACTGCCGGATCGCCGGCGGTTTGCTGTGCTTCGGTAACAACGTAGCCCTGCGCCTGCACCTTGGTGTAGGGGGCAAGTACGCCCAGCTCCAAAATGGCAACGTAGGTGCAACCCAAATCGGTTGCCGTTACAAGACTGCCGTTATTGTAGAAGGAATCGTACAAACTGTCGACCGCAATGCGTTCGGTTGCGCCGTCGATGGTAACGTAGAAGCCAACCTCTTCATAACCGGCAATAACATCTTCGTCACCGGTGATCTTCATCACAAGGCGGGTTTCATTTCCGCGCGTCTGCGTGCCGACCGGCATTTCCTTGTAAAGCACGGTCGTTCCGTCCGGCGTGGTGGTATCGGCAGATACCGGCACAGCCGCCAATACTGACAGCAGTAAGCAGACTGCCGTAAGCATTGCCAAAAGCTTTGAAATGTAAGTCTTTTTCATAAATGTGTTCCTTTCCGTTTTACTGAATTTTTGAGGCTGAGAATATACAATAATTGGTTTAATTTTATCAATACTATATATATAAGTCAAGCGGTTTTAAAAAAAACGGCACTTTCAATAAAATTTATCAACAATTTCGGACTATTTTATGCCACTACACGAAAATGTTTTTTCTGCGGCAAAAAATGTATTTTTTGGTTGACATCCCACCTATTTATTGTATAATAGTTGACAAATGCACTTATTTTTTCTTAAATTTTCTGCGCATTTTCAGTCTTGCGCAAAAGCAAAAATCCGTATAGAAAGGTTGTTTTGAAAAATGAAGAAGATCACATCCCTTGTTTTGGCACTTGCTTTGGTACTGATGATGGTACCCTGCCAGATGCTTGCCACTGCCGAAGCGGCTTACCCGACCGCCTACGTTGTAAAGAACGATGCACCGGTAACCAACGAAAACGGCGATGCATTAGAAGTTTTTTACAGCTTTGACGCTTTTAACTGCGAAATTGACCCGACTTTGACCGACGTGAACGGCGTTGCCGAATGCGATATGGATTTGGCACAAAAACTGATGGACGCCGCTGTTTCGATGGATTCGCCCGAAGCCTTTGCCGCAGATCTTGACACCATGCAGGCTGCCGGCGTGCTTTCCGACGTTGAGGTGTCCCGTGCCGTTCTGCTGATGCAGGCCGCCGCACCGTACCTTAGCTGGAACTGCGATTTTGTCGTTTCGTTCGACTATCCGGTAAAGGCCGGCTCGCTCTCCCTTTCGGGTTGCTTCCCGTACGGCAGAAGCTCGGACAAATACAATTACGATTACAGCGCCGGTCAGTGGTACACCTTTGACCTTGACCGTGACTTGGAAGCCGGCGAAGAATACCGCCTGCTGTATGATTATTCCAACGGCGCCGTCACGCTGAACTACGGCGAAATTTTGGCTTTCCGCTCCTTCGATTGCGGTGCAGTCAATTACAGCGAAGAAAACTACGGCACCACCATGACGGTAAAACTTCGTATGTACGAAGCCAGCGGCCGTTATGACACGCCGGACGGTGAAACGACCGTGATCGGCACCTACAAATACACGTTCGGCACCGATTTGGTGATCGGTACCCAACGCAAGGGCAGCGACGCCCGCCTGCTTGTTAAGCTGGACGAAAGCGAACCGCGCGTGCTTTCTTATGACGAGGTCGGCTTCAAGCTGAACGTTGACGGTGAAGAAATGACCGTTTCGACCGATTCCGCTTACGATTCCTTCTATAACGAATACAACCTTGTGCAGACGGGTAACCTTGCCTGCCATTACGTTGTTATCTTAGAAGTCGGTAACCTGACGCAGGCACAAAATATTACCGCGCAGGCCTACTACAAGATTGGCACCAAAACCGTTTGGGGCAAGCAGAAGACCTTAAGCGCCGCCAGAATTTACTCGGCTTGGCATTAAGCCTTACAAAAACAAACAAAAAGATCGGCATACGAAAGTATGTCGATCTTTTTTTATACGTATAATATTTTATTCTCCCAGCAAATTTTCGGCGTTGCGGCGCACCGGTTTTTCGCCTCGCCAAGCGTAGGCACGGCCGGTAATATCTTCACCGATTACGTATTCATCCCGATAACCGTCGGCAAATGCCGCAATCGGATCCATTTTTACATTCTTATTCAAGGGGCAGGCTTCGGCGCAGATATCGCAACCCCAAACAAGGTTATGTTGGCGCAAAAGCGCCGCCTCTGCGCTTGACAGCTCGCCTTTTTTCTGGGTCACCGCCGAAAGGCATTCGTCCGATTTCGGGCAGGCGGCGGCACAGCGACCGCAATGCGGGCAGGCGGAAAAGCGGTTTTCACATTCCAGCGCCAAATCGGTCACCCATTCGCCGAGGAAAACCCAACTGCCGTATTCTTTGGTAATCAGCAGTCCGTTATCGCCCCGCACACCAAGTCCTGCTGTGGCGGCGGTGGAAACCTCCGGTATGGGGGAGTTATCCTGAAACCACTCGAACCGATTTTCGGGGAAAGCCGCACATAATTGCTCGGTCACACGGGCGGAAAGCTCCTTAAACACAAGGTGATAATCCGGCACGGCGGCATAACGGCTGATGTTTTGGGGCGGCTGTTCCTTTACTTTATAAGGAAAAGCGCAGATAATCACCGTTTTGGCGTTTTGCGGCAGACGGGCGGCGGCACGGCAATTTAACAGATGCGGCTGCACCCACTCAAACGGGCAGAACCCGACCAACGGAATGTCGTTTTGCTGTAAGATTGCTTGGATTTTTTCACGCACAGTCTGTCGCCTCCCTTTATTTATATGCACTTATAAAAAACGGCTGATAAATAAATCAGCCGATTTTATAGTAGTTTTTTAGTGAAATAATCTGCCCGCCTTATTTACGTACCCATTCGGCGGTGGTGCCGTTTTCGTAAATAAAAGTCAGGCGGTCGCCCGAAACCGCAATTTCGTATTTCTGCACCGTGTCGGCAGAGGAAACCGAAAGCGTGTTGCCGTCCAACTCCCACGAAGCGTCGATCACGTGATCCTGCGTAAGGGTGATTTTCAGTGTTCCGTCGGCCGAAAAATCATACTGCATCGAGGCGTTTTCGCTGTCGGACGGGATCCAACTGCCGACAAGCGAAATTTCATTTTTTGCGTCCGTTTGCGCCGCCCGGCCGGAAGCGGTCGCTTCTTTGGGGTGACTTATTTTGCAGGCGGAAAGCCCGACTACTGCCACAAGCAAAAGGACAAGCAATATTGCACGAAATACCTGTTTTTGCATACGACCGCACCCCTTTATACATTATTTAGTATATTGTAACATACAGCAAAAATAATGTCAAACAAAAAGGGCAGAAAAAACCGCCATACTGTTGTATGGCGGAAAGCAGATTTTTATTTTACTTTGGTCAGAACCATTTTTTCACCGTCTGCATTTATGGTCAGCTTTTTGCCCTTGATTTTAAAGGTGCATTCTTCGCCTTCGTCTTCACCTTCGAGGTTAAGCGTCAGCTTATCGCCCTTTACTTTCCACGAGCCTTCCATCTTTAAGCCGTCAATACCCTTTGCGGACATCACCAGCGTTCCGTCCTTTTGGAAATCAAAAATCATGGATATTCCTTCTTCTTTCATTTCCCACTTGCCGACGATTTTTTTACCGCCGCAGGCAGTCAGGCACGAAAAGACGGTTAAAACGACCAGCGCCAATGCTAAAATGCGTACTAATTTTTTCATAATTTTCTCCCCCTAAAAAAGATGTATATATTATACTATATTCTTCACATCTTGTCAATGAAACAAAAAATCCCCCTTTTACAGAGGGATAAAATTCAAATATTTAACGCCGGCCTTTGAAAAAATCGGTCAAAATTTCGGCGCAGGCATCCTCACAAATGCCGCCGAATACCTCGGGCGTTTTATCAAATTTTTCGGTTGAAAGATCGACCACGCTGCCGAAGCTGCCGGCACGCAGATCGTACGCACCGAAAACCACCCGATCGACCCGAGCGTTGATGATCGCCCCGGCACACATGGGACACGGCTCCAGCGTGACGTACAGCGTACAGCCGTCCAGCCGCCAATCGCCCAAAAATTCGCAGGCGGCCGAAAGCGCATCCATTTCGGCGTGGGAAATCACGTTATTCGTTTGCTCCCTGCGGTTGGCACCTCTTCCGATGACACGGCCGTCCTTGACGACGACCGCCCCGACGGGTATTTCACCGTTGGCGCCGGCTTCGATCGCCAGTGCCAAGGCTTCGGTCATAAATTGGCGGTCAAACCCCGTTTTCATTGGGCGTTTTCCCCCTTACGGCGCGCACCGAACAGAAACAGCGGCTCCAAAAACGGGAGGAAGAAGGAAATGACCGTATCGAACAACGCCATTTGCGGCGAGGTTTTTCTTAAAATACGGCAGGTGCAAACCAACGTTAGCAGACGGTTTAACAACGCCAGTACGAAAGCGAAAACCAACGGCAAAAGTAAATTCTGCAATGGGTCAAAGATGTTATCCGGCACCGTTTTGCCATTGGTCAAAAGACGGTCGGCCTTTTGCACGATATCGGCAAAGGTAGCGCCAAACGCACCGAGCGTGACGGCAAATTCAACCGTTTTCACAGCGCTGAAAAATGCGGCAACTTTGCCCAAAGCGGTGCTTCCTGCCGCGCGACCGGCGGCGTAGCTTTTCATAATCGGCACAAAGGCAAACCAACGATTACGCTTGCCTGCCGAAAGATCATAGATTGCAACCGCCTTTAACACGTAAAGCAGAACGGCAATCAGCAGAACGAACAGCATTCCGCCGTAGGCACAAAAGAAAACAGAACCGGCATTCATTTAAAATACTCCCTTTCCGTCAGACAAAATAACGAAGGCTTTGCATAAAGCTGTAGATGATAAAAAGCAAAATCGCCGGTGAGCAGAAAAAGACGATTGCCTTTTCGCCGCTTTCCATCAGCGAAGTGCTGCTGTGAAACTCATAGAACGACACCTTTTCGTTTTGCAGGCGCAAAACCGAAACAAGCGCCATGGTAAGACACCCGAACAAAAACGCCCACATCACCATGCTTGGCACTATGGCGGGGCAGAGTTTGCGCAGTTGCGTCAGCACGACCGAAAGCAGGTTGTTACAGCAGTGAATGGCCATTGGCACCCACATCGAGCCGGTTTTGGCCCGTGCAAAGCCAAGTCCCAACCCCACCAAAAACGCAAAGGGGATCTGCTCGAAATTGCCGTGCATAATGCCGAACAAAATGGACGAGGTCATTACGGCAAAGCCTTGGCCGAACGGTTCAAGCAAACCGTACATCACGCCGCGGCAGGCAAATTCCTCCACCACGGCGGGTGTAATGGCCGTGGCAAAGAGCATCAGCAAAAATCCGATGAATCCCGCAGGCTCGTCATGGTGGCTGACCTGATAATTCACGTGGAATTGGCGGAAAAACTGCTGCATTCCTTCAACCGCAACGTCGGCAAAGGCGCAAAAACCCATACCCATCCAAAAGATTGCACCGATTTGCCCTTTCGGGCGGCGAAACGGTACGATTTCCTTTGCAGGGCGACGGTCAGCAAGCAATAAAACGGAAAACGGCAGGATAAACGAAACGGAGGAAATGACGATCTGCAAAATCTGCTGGCTTTGTGCTGAGGCGATTTTCAGATAGGCTTCCTGCATGGTAAACCCGCATTTTGCCATTATGAAATAGTAAACCCTATACCATTGGGACATATTCAGCGCAACCACTACGAGTGCCACGCCGATCCATACCGCCCGAAACCACAGCGAGCGTGCCTCTCGGCGCAGGGCTATGGCATCGGGTTCGGTCAGTTTTGAAATGAATTTCATAGAAATAGAATTCCTTTACGGGGGAAAATTATTCCTCGTCGGCGCCCTCCATAGCGTCGGCACCGGCTTCTTCAACCGTGTCGGTCACTTCGGCCTCGTCGTGTTCGGCCTTAGCAACGGAAAGCACCTTTTCGCCCTCGGCGACCTTCATCACACGAACGCCCTTGGCCGGACGCTTGATGGTGGAAAGGTCACCGGCAAAGATGCGGATGATGATACCGCCGGAGGAAATCATAATAAGATCCTCGTTTTCTTCGACCGGCAGAACGGCGGCAACGTCACCGTATTTGGCAACACGGTAGTTGGTAACACCCTTACCGCCACGGGATTGCAGACGGTAATCGGCAATGGAGCTGATACGGCCGTAACCCGTTTCGGTAACGGTCAAAATGCGGGTGTTTTCGTTGCAGATAGCCATATCGGTGACGAAATCGTCAGCGCTCTTCAGTTCAATGGCCTTAACACCGCGTGCGGTACGGCCCATAGCACGAACGTCGGTTTCACGGAAGTGGATGGCCATACCCTTATGGGTGCCGACCAACAAATCATCCTCGCCCGTGGTCATACGAACGTGGGCAAGCTCATCCCCCTCGTCGATGGAAAGGGCGATAATACCGGTCTTGCGGGTGTTCTTAAAGTCGGAAAGGGCGGTACGCTTGATAATACCCTTGCGGGTGATCATTGTGATGTAACGCTCGTCCTCATCCTTAACGGTAGTCGGGATAATGACCACGATTTTTTCTTCGGGCATCAGCGGTACGACGTTAACGATGTTCATACCCTTGGCGGTACGGCTGCCAAGCGGAATTTCGTACGCCTTGACACGGTAGGCACGACCCAAATTGGAGAACAGCATAATGGTATCGTGCGAGGAGCAGACGAACATACTTTCCATGGTGTCGTCTTCACGGGTCTTCATACCCGTGATACCCTTACCGCCGCGGTTTTGTACGTTATATTCGCTGGACGGAACACGCTTGATATAGCCGCCCGTGGTTTTGGTGATAACGCATTCCTCTTCGGGGATAAGGTCTTCGATATCGACCTCGCCCGCAACGTCGGAAATTTCGGTGCGGCGTTCATCCGAGAATTTATCACGCAGGTTAAGTGATTCGGTCTTAACGATATCAAGCACACGGCTGTGGTTGGACAGAATATCGTCGCAATCCTTGATAAAGTCGTACTTTTCCTGCAATTCGTCCAAAATCTTCTGCTTTTCCATACCGGCCAATTTACCTAACTGCATCTGAACGATAGCGGTGGTTTGGATGTCATCAAGACCGAAGCGGTCGCTTAAGGCCTGCTTACTTTCCGGAATGGTCTTGCTACTGCGGATGATGGCGATAACTTCATCAATAAAGTCGAGCGCAACCTTCAAACCTTCCAAAATGTGCGCACGCTCGGCGGCCTTGCGGCGATCGAAAGCGGTGCGGCGACGGATGATTTCGCACTGGAAGTCGATGGCGTTTTGCAGCATTTCTTTCAGCGTCAAAATCTGCGGCTTGCCGTTGACGATGGCCAGCATAATGGCGCCGATGGTGGTCTGCAAAGCGGTGTAGCTGTAAAGCTTATTAAGAACGACCTGCGGATTGGCATCCTTTTCGATAACAACGACGATACGCATACCGCCGTCACGCTTAGAGGAGTAGTCGACCACGTCGTCGATGCCTTCGATACGCTTTTCAGCGGCCAAATCGTAGATGTGCTTGACTAAATCCTTTTTGCGGACTTTATACGGAATTTCGGTAATGACGATACGGAACTTGCCGTTCTTTTCTTCCTCGATTTCGGCAGTACCGCGCAGCGTGATTTTGCCGCGGCCGGTAGCATAAGCGGCACGGATGCCCGAACGGCCCATAATGGTACCGCCGGTGGGGAAGTCCGGCCCCTTGATGTACTGGCAGATTTCCTGCAAATCGGCATCGGGGTTATCAATCAAGCAGCACATACCGTCGATAACTTCGCCGAGGTTGTGGGGCGGCACTTCGGTCGCCATACCGACGGCAATACCCGAAGAGCCATTAACAAGCAGCTGCGGGAAGCGAACCGGCAGAACCTCGGGTTCTTTCAAACGGTCGTCGTAGTTGGGTAAGAAATTGACCGTTTCCTTATCAATATCGTCAAGCATGTGACGGGAAAGACGGTTCATTCTCGATTCGGTATAACGATAAGCGGCGGCAGGGAAGCCGTCGATGTTACCGAAGTTTCCGTGACCGTCGATCAACGGATAGCGCAGGGAAAAGTCCTGTGCCATACGTACCATAGCATCGTAAACAGAGGTATCACCGTGCGGATGGTAACGACCCAAAACCGCACCGACGGTATCGGCGCACTTACGGTAGGCCTTTTCGGGGGTCAGACCGTTTTCGTACATGGTATAAAGGATACGGCGGTGAACGGGTTTCAGCCCGTCACGCACGTCGGGGATTGCACGGCCGACCAAAACCGACATAGAATACTGCAACATACTGTTGCGCACTTCGTCGACAATTTCTATCGGTTTGATATTCATTTCGGTATTTTCGGGCCAGCGGCGTTCTTCCGGCTGTCTTTTTTCTTTTCTTGCCATTGTCTTGCTCCCCCTTCCTTAAATATCCAAATCCGTTGCAAAAACGGCGTTTTCTTCAATGAACTGACGGCGCGGCTCGACCTCTTCACCCATTAACATGGTAAAGGTGGCATCGGCCAGGGCGGCATCGCTCATCGTGACCTTTAACATTGTGCGGTGTTCGGGATCCAGCGTGGTCTCCCAAAGCTGTTCGGGGTCCATTTCACCAAGACCCTTGTACCGCTGAACGTCGGCATTTCCGCCGAGCTTTTCAATATACATTGCCTTTTCCTCTTCGGTATAAGCGTCAAACCGTTGCTGACCCTTTGATACACGGAACAGCGGCGGCTGTGCTAAATACACGTGACCGGTTTCGATGAGTTCGGGCATATAGCGGAAGAAGAAGGTCAACAGCAGGGTACGAATGTGGCTACCGTCGACGTCGGCATCGGCCATGATAACGATTTTATCATAGCGAAGCTTTGTAATATCAAAGTTTTCGGCAATGCCGGTACCCAAAGCCACAATAACGGGGGTCAGCTTATCGTTGCCGTAAATCTTATCGGCTCTTGCCTTTTCAACGTTCAGCATTTTACCCCAAAGCGGCAGGATGGCCTGATAGGTGGAATTTCGCCCGTCCACAGCGGAACCGCCGGCGCTGTCACCCTCGACGATGTAGATTTCGGTCTTCGTCGGGTCGTTGGAAATACAGTCGGTCAGTTTTTCGGGCATACGGGTTCTGCCGCCGATACCCGCCTTGTTACGGGAAGCATCTCTTGCTTTTTGGGCGGCTTCACGCGCGTTAGAAGAAGCAATCGACTTTTCGAGGATGATTTTTGCCTCGGCCGGATGTTCTTCCAAATATCTGTAAAGCTTTTCGTTAACGATATTACGCACCAAGGTACCGATCGCGGTATTACCGAGCTTTGCCTTGGTCTGCGATTCAAACTGGGCGTCGGTCAGCTTTACGCTGACAACGGCAATCACGCCTTCGAGGATATCTTCACCCTTAAGACGGGGGTTTCCTTCCTTCATAATCTTGAAATCAAAGCCGTATTTATTGACGCAGTTGGCAAGGCTTTGACGGAAGCCGGCTTCGTGGGTACCGCCGTCCACCGTGTGGATGGTGTTGGCAAACGACATAATTTTATTATCGTACCCCGTCGACCACAGCAGGGCGATTTCCGCCATGGAATCACCCGAAGTGCCGTTCAGATAGATAACGTCACTGTTCAGGCGATCCTTTTTGCCCTTTTCAAGCAGGTATTCAACATAAGAACGGATACCGCCTTCAAAGCACAGATCGTCACTGCGATCCGGAATAACGTTCGGGTCGGTACGCAGATCCTGCAAAACGATACGAATACCGCCGTTCAGGAAAGCCTGCTCACGCAAGCGCTGCAGCAGAATATCGTAATCATAATGGGTGGTATCGGTAAAGATAGTGGGATCGGGCTTAAAGGTAACGGTGGTACCGGTTTCGGTGGTGTCGCCGATGACCTGCAGATCTTCTACGATATTACCCTTTTCGTAACGCTGTTTATAAATGTGCTGACCGTCACGCACCTGCACCTCCAACCAGCTGGAAAGCGCATTAACGACCGAAGCACCAACGCCGTGCAGACCGCCGGAAACCTTGTAACCGCTGCCGCCGAATTTACCGCCGGCGTGCAGAATGGTGAAAACCACGCTGACGGTGGGGATTCCCTTTTGCGGATGGATACCGACCGGAATACCGCGTCCGTTATCCGAAACACGCACAACGCCGTCGTCCAAAAGTTCGACCAAAATTTTGTCGCAGTAGCCGGCAAGGGCTTCGTCGATCGAGTTATCCACTATTTCATACACCAAGTGGTGTAAACCGCGCTCGCCCGTGGAACCGATATACATACCGGGGCGTTTGCGGACGGCTTCCAACCCTTCCAAAACCTGAATCGAATTTTCGTCGTAATTTTCGGTTACGGCCAAATTCATCTCTTCACTCATGAAATATCTCCTCTTTTCAAAATGACAAAGGTTTTATATATCTTTATTTGAATCCGCTTTTCCTTTCGGAGTGCGGTATTATTTTTGAAGCATTTTGCTGAAAAGTATAAACTTTATTCCTCCTGCAACGTTTCGATATAGCGCGAACGTTTTTCAAGCGTAGCGACCGAAAGCTGCGAAATATATACCCTTTGCTTTCCGTTATTCGCTTCTTTACATACAACAAAGGATTTCGGCAGATCGTAAGATATCGTTTCGGCTTCGCCGTTTTTTTCGGCCTTGCGCAAAAAATCGCGGGTGCGTTTGGAAACGGTGGTGTTATCCAAATCAAAAATGCCGATAACGTCTTCGCTTTTAACAAGCTTTTCATTTCCGATGTGAATATACATAAAAACTCCTTATCCCTGCACCTGACCCTTTTCGACCCGAAAAATCTTACCGCCCGAAAGGCCGGCAAAGTCCGACGGGTCACAGCAGGTCAAAAACGATTGCCAATCCCTGATATGATTGAGAATATAGTTCTGCCGGGCAGGATCCAGCTCACTCATCACGTCATCCAAAAGGCAGACGGGGTATTCGCCCACCACCTGCCGAATGACCTCGGCCTGAGCCAATTTCACACTCAGCGAAATACTGCGCTTTTGCCCCTGCGAAGCATAACTGCGTGCCGAAAGACCGTCAACCGAAAACAAAATATCATCCCGATGCGGCCCGAACGAGGTCACACCGCTGTACATATCTTCCTTGCGGGCATTTTTAAGCATTTGCAATAAATCTTCCGGCTCGCCGGTCGTTTCATATTCCATACCGATTTTTTCACGGCCGGACGAAATGCCGGCGTAAATTTCCGGAATGTAATTTTGAAGGCTTGCAAGATACCGTTTGCGCCATTCGACGATTTTTGCGCCGTTTTTGGCGATTTCTTCTTCAAAAACGTCCAGCATCACGGCAAGACTGCCGTCGTACCGAAAATCCTTGATGATTTGATTGCGTTGGGTGACGGCACGGGTGTAATTGCGCAAAACCCCGATATAATTCGGGTACAACTGCCCGACCGCCAAATCCAAAAATCTTCTTCTGCCCGAGGGCCCGTCCTTTACAAGCGACAAATCATTGGGCGAAAAGACCACGGCATTAAACGTCCCCGCTAATTTTGACGGGTTTTGCAATGCTTTATCATTCAGATAAGCGGTGCGTTTTTCGTCAAACTCCATTTTGGCGGAATATTCCACGCCGCCGCTTGTAAACAGAAGTTCCGTGCGACCCTTTTGCTGACCCAACTGTAAAAAGGCACTGTCTTTGGCATTGCGAAAGCTTTTTGCCCCCGTAAACAGCCACAAGGCCTCCAACAAATTGGTTTTTCCCTGCGCATTTTCGCCGCAAATCACGTTCATTCCGCTGTCGGGTTCAATTAAAACGTCCCCCAAATTGCGGAACAAAACACAACGAAGACTTTTAACCTGCATTACTGATCTTTAACTGATTGCCTTCAAACGCGGCAGAATCGCCCAATCTGAGCTTTTTTCCGCGTTGGGTACAAACTTCCCCGTTGACGGTCACTTCGCCGTTTTGTATGACCATTTTGGCGTGGCCGCCGGTGGCAACAAATCCGGCAAGCTTCAACGCCGAATCCAAACGGATAAATTCTTCTTTAATAGATAATTCCTTAACCGACATTTTTCAACCTCATCGGCATAACGGTGTAGAGATATTCGTCCCGTTCGTCCTCGATCGGGCAGATGACCACACCGGCATTCGAGCCGTTAAACTTAATTTTTACAAAGCTGTCGTCGATAGCCTTTAAGGCTTCGAGCATCAAACGGCTGTTCCAACCGATTTCAAACGGTTCGCCGTTCATGGCAACCATAAACTTTTCGGTAACGGTACCGACCGACGTTGCACAGCTGAAGGTGACTTCTTCATTATCGAAGTAGCAACGAATGGGGAAGGTCAGAAAATCGCTGATCAGCAACGATACACGTTCGATAACGTTGATCATATCGCGGGTGTTGACCACCATTGTCTGCTGATATTTTGACGGAATGGCGTTCTTGTAATCGACGAAATCGCCCTCGAGCAGACGGGAAATAAAGGTGTAACCGTCGATGTTGAACATAAT
The DNA here is from genome assembly GCA_024404235.1 of Clostridia bacterium. Lineage (GTDB taxonomy): Bacteria > Bacillota > Clostridia > Oscillospirales > Acutalibacteraceae > UBA737. Next base: position 13,814 of record JAKSQF010000011.1, read on the forward strand.
CATCCGTTCGCTGACAAGCAGTTCGATATTTTCGGTTTCTTCACCGATCAGCTTGACCGCTTCGCCGATGGCTTTACCCGAAACGACAAACTCGATATCGTCAGTATTTTCGATTTTTTCACGGCGGATAGCCAAACGGTAACCGTCAATGGCGACAAACTGCAAAACGTTATCCTTGACCGAAATATCAATACCCATTAAGATCGGGCGGGCATTTTCCTTTTGTTCGACCGAAAAGATCGTGCCGCGTACCATATCCGAAAAGGTGTGGCTGTCCAGCACGATTTTGTTACCTGCCAAAACCATGGGCAGCTCCGGAAAATCGGATGCGCTCATAACGTTGATATTAAAGACGGCTTCACCGCTTTTGATTTGGCAAACAACGTTTTCGTTATTCTTATAAGAATTGATTTCGACCGAAGGGCCGTTGAGCTTGCGCAGAATATCGCCTAACAGTTTGGCATTGATAACGACTTCGCCGGCTTCTTCACAGCGGCAGTCCATTTCTTTGCGCATACCCATTTCAAGGTTATAGGCGGTAAGCACAGCGGTGTGATCCTTTGCCGAAATGAGAATACCCTCAAGCACGGGTTCGGTACTGCGGTTGGCGACGACACGCTGCAGACGGGAAACGGCATCCAAAAGTGTTGCACGGTCAAGATTGCAAATCATAAATTTTTCCTCCTTGGCTCTCTAAAAAAAGAATTAAAATAGCAGTAGTAATATAAACGGTGGAAAAGGGGCAAAACCCTAAAAATAATTGATTATAAAAGGCTTTTTTGCGGTGGACGGGCTTGTGGACAAATTGTGGACAAGCAGAATAAGTTTTTATAAACAATTGACGGTGGAAAAGTTTTCGGTTAATTAACGTGGAAAAGGCGGAAAACTTTACCCCTGCAGATTTTTGATAATATCGTCGACCAGTTCCTTTTCATAGGGCTTGTCCTGCAGGAATTTTTTTTTTTTTTTCACGTTATAAATAACGGTGGAATGGTCTTTTTTGAATTCCTGCCCGATGGCTTCGTACGAAAGGTCGGTCGTCATTTTGGTAATATACATAGCGACCTGACGTGCAAGCGCTAAAGCGGCGGTGCGGCGTTTTGAAAGAATATCGCTTTCGGTGACGTTGTATGTACGCGCAACCTCCGAAATAATGGTTTCGATTTTAATGGGCTCCGGTTTTGAATCGTTAATGACGTCACGGATCAATTCCTGCACCACGGGGATAGACGGCATTTTATGCTGCAACACGATATAGGCATGAAGCTTTTTGACGATACCCTCCAGCTGGCGGGGACTTTTGATCTGCTCGGCAATATAGTAGGAAATATTATCTTCGATTTTAATTTCCAGTTCTTCGGCCTTTTGGTTGATGATGCCCACACGGTTTTCAAAATCCGGCAAGGTGATATCGGCAATCATTCCGCTTTCAAAACGGGAACGGATGCGGTCGTCAAGTGTTTTAACATCGCGCGGCGGGCGGTCCATGGTAGCAATGATTTTCTTATTGCTTTGGTAAAGTGCGTTAAAGGTGTTGAAAAACTCCTCCTGCGTGGATTCTTTACCGGCAATGAACTGGATATCGTCTATCAGTAAAACGTCCGTATTGCGGTATTTTTCGCGGAAATCGTCCAACGTGCCGATTCCGAGCTTACCGTCCTGCAAAGCGTGGATGAGCTGATTGGTGAACTGCTCACTTTGAACGTAGGTGATTTTCTGATTCGGATATTTCTTTTTGATGTGGTTTTTAATGGCCAACAGCAGGTGCGTTTTACCAAGTCCCGAATTGCCGTAGATAATCAGCGGGTTGTAGATGATGTTGGGATTGTCGGCAACGGCAAAGGCGGCGGCCTGCGCAAAACGGTTGGTAGAGCCGACAATGAAATTATCAAACGTGAAGAAATCTTCAAAAGTAAGCCCTTCGCTGTTTTGTTCGGCGTTGCGGATCTTTTCCTCGTCCTCTTCCAAAATAAGCTCTACGCTCATTTCAATGCCCATAACGGCCATAACGGATTTTTTCAGCACTTCGCTGTAATTGGATTCAATAATGCTTTTGCGATATTCGTTGTTGATGGAAAGTATCATTTTTCCGGCTTCGAGCGATACCGGCTTCAGATCACTTAAAAAACAGTCAAACGCAGTTGGCGTAATGGTTTTTTTACATTCGTCGCAAACCGCATCCCACAATTCTTCGATTGAACGAATTGCCATCTTTTTTCCTCCCTAATAGATTTATTATTTAGTACAGATTTTATTAAATATTATTAGATACATTATTATAGCATATAAATATATATTTTTCAACTAATAATATTTATTTTGGTGAACAAATTTTTCGGAAATCGGTTCACCCGTATTATAGCAGAAATAAAACCGACATTCACCGACATCTTTTTTGAGAAACAGTTGAAAATTTAAGTGTAAATGCGTACAATGAAAAAGGACGGCAAAACCGTTTAAAACTTTTAAAGGAGAAAAGATATGAAAAAGATTTTAGCATTGATACTTTCCGTTATTTTGGCAGTTGCCTTTGCCGGATGCGGCGGCAGTAAAGAAACAAAAGAAAAGAAGGAAGAAAAAATGAAGGGTACAACTGAAAACTGGGGTGAAATTTCCGTATTTGTGCCAGACGGTTTTGAATTTAAGGGCGGCAGCATCACGGGGGTTGATGATACCGACGAAAAGCAGTGTTACATGAAAAAAGATCCGACGGCAATGTTTGAATACATTTGGATCGTTGTAAACGAGGAAGAAGCCGTGAAAAATAATATTGCAATGACTAAATCGGTCAACAGTGCAGAGGATATTACCGTTTCTGCCGACAACGGTGAATGGACGGGTTGCCATTATCTTTATGCCGGCGCTACCGGTGACGTGGATTGCGGCGCAATTTATGCGGTGATCGACGGCACGGCCTTTCAGGTAAACTTTGCCGGCTATGCCCCTGAAAGTAAGGAAATGAAAGCCGTTCTTTCTTCCTTAAAGTCTGCAAAATAAAATCATAAAAAGCGATCCCACCGAATTTTTTGTTCGGTGGGATTTTTATAATAAATCTTCGTTTGGTAAAAAAAGGTTGAAAAAAGCGGAAAAATGAAATAAAATAAAAGAGCAAAATTTGCAAAAAGGAAAGGTGAAATTATGTTTTGTACAAAATGCGGCGGCCAAATAGCAGATAACGAAAAATTCTGCCATTATTGCGGTAATCCGAACTATATGGCACAGCAAAACGTATACGGAGCAAATCCTCAACCCGTTCAGCCTGTTTATCCGTTTGTGCAGCAGAATCCGGCAAGCGTACCCGGTTCGATTGCCGAAAAGGTGTTAAAGCAGATAAAGTCCCCCTTGTTTTTAACGATTTGCATCCTGTATTCCGTCTGTACGTTGCTTTCTGTGATCAATAAAGGATTTCCGATTATTTCAATTCTGTTTACCGTCTTTTTGTGGCTGATTTTTGCGCAGGGTCGTTCCAATCGTGTAGATATTTCAAATATGCGGAATATCAGCGGCACCTGCTTTGCCCAGTATGTTCTTAACTGGATTGGCTTTGGATGTTTTGTATTTTTTGGAATTATTCTTTTGGCGTTTTCAAGTATGCTTGACACACCGGAATTTTATGAAGCAATAAGCCAAAATGTTTATATTGAAAGCAGTTGGGATCAGCTTTTGGAATTAAGTGTTTCGGTGATTTTCATTATTTTGGGCGTTGCAATGCTTATTGCGGCGGTGTTTATGGCTTTGATCAATATTTTTGCAATCGGTAAAATGCATAAGTTCTTAAAATCGCTGTATCAAAGCGCACAGATGAACGTAAACGGTATTCTTTGCCTGAACGTGGCAAAGGGCTGGATGTTGGCTTTCGGCATTATAAGCGGCATTGCGGCTTTGATTTCGTTGGCAACCTCCCCGATGGCCTTTATCAACGGCGGTTGCAGCGCAGCATTATACATCATTCTGTATATTATCTTAAATAATTTTAAGAAAGATTTGAACGGCAATATTACGATGCAGATGTAAAAGCGTAAAATAAAAACGACCGTACAGGAGTAAAATGCTCCCGTGCGGTCTTTTTTTATGTTACAAACGGAGGACGGCAAACCGTCCCTTTTGAATCTTCTGCTAAATAAATAAAAAGAAGTACCCAAAATGATAATAGAATTACTTTTTAAAATGCTCAATGATTTTCAAAATGATCCCTAATGCAAGTTGTACTACCATAACAGCCAATGAAATGAAGGCCGTATTTTTTCCGATATTTTTAATGGTCGGATCTGTTTGAAACATAAAAATAATACCTAAAATAAACGCAATTATTAAAAACAAGACGAACAATTTTGCAACAAATTTTATTTTCGCTTCTTCTTTTTTTGAAAGCATTTTTTTCGGAAAAAAAAGGTGTGTCAGCTTTAGATAAAAAAATCCTATTGCTTCAAACAAACCCTTAAAAAACAGTTCAAAAATCGCCTCAAAAAGCATTTCAAACAAGCAACCCATAATTTTCCTCCTGTATTAGATTTGTTTGTTTCAATAACAATAAATCAAGACGAAGCTTTATCAAGACGAATGAAGATTCGCCCGCTGGCCTGTCGGCGGCATAAAAATAAAAACCGTACCCTTTTGAGTACGGTTCTTATCTGGCGCGCTGAAGAAGATTCGAACTCCCGACCTTCTGGTCCGTAGCCAGACGCTCTATCCAGCTGAGCTATCAGCGCATTGGTGCAAAAGGTATCTTACCACATTTGTTTCAAAAAATCAATACCTAATTTCAAAAAAATAAAAAAATTTTTTTGAGTATTGCATTCCGGCAGTAATGCGACTATAATGTTATCATAAATTTTGGGGAGTTTTGTATGAAAAGGAAATCAATCAGTGCACTTTTACTGTGTCTGTGCCTGCTGACAGTGGCCGGCTGCGGTAAAGAAAAGAATAAAGATAAGAAGCCGGAGGTTTCCTCCGAAGAACCGATATCTTCGGTCGTTGAGCCGGAGCCTGAACCCGAGCCCGAGCCGGAAAAGCTCGTCAATCCGCTGACCGGCGTTAAGGAACTGGAAGAAGGGGAAGACACCCGCCGTCCGGTAGCCATTATGATCAATAACATTTCGGTGGCACAGCGCGTACAAACCGGTCTTGATAAGGCTGATATCATCTATGAAACCGAGGTTGAGGGCGGTATCACCCGTTTAATGGCGGTTTTCCAGAACGTTTCCAAGGTCGGCCGCATCGGTACGGTGCGTTCCTGCCGTTATCCTTACATTGACCTTGCCGCCGCACACAATGCCGTTTACATCCATTGCGGGCAGGATAACACCTACGCCAAGCCGCATTTGAATATCTTGGACGATATTGACCTCGGCACCGGCAACTACGGTGTGCGCATCAGCAACGGTCTTTCCCGCGAGCACACCCTTTACACCAACGGGGACAAGCTGTGGGCAGGTATTGAAAAGACTCGTAAAACAGAAAACAAGAACGTAAAACCGTGGCAGAACTTTGCGCCGGAGGACGAAGCGGTCACGCTGACCGGCGGTACCGCCAATAAAATTTCGGTTTCGTTCTCTTCCAGCTATAACTCCACCTTTGTTTACAACGCAAAGACCGGTAAATACACCCGTCAATCGGGCAACAATGTCTTGAAGGACTACGTTACCGGCAAGCCAACCACCGTAAAGAACGTTTTTGTTCTGCAAACGTCGATTTATAACTATTCCGACG